>JACIXM010000539.1 GCA_014360395.1 Actinotalea sp. | reverse complement strand
CCCCCCGCCGAGCGGCGGAACAGGAGCTCCGGGGTGCAGCTGCACCCCCGACGTGGAGGAGGCGGTCACATGGACCGGCCGCACGGCAGCACCGACCGCGTCGTCGCGGACGCCGCACGCCGCAGCGCCGCCGAGCACGCGCAGCGTGTCGCCCACCTGGCGCGACGCCGTGCCGCGGCGCGCCGGCGGGCGCTGCTGACCGCGGTGCTCCTCGTCGCCGTCGTCGCGGGCTGGACCCTCGTGGTCGCCGTCGGTGCGCCCCTCGCCCTGGGCGCGGTGCCGAGCGCCGCCCTGCTGTCCGTCCTGGCCCTCGGTCGGGCGGCGGTGCGGTCCGCGGCCCGGGCGGACGCAGCCTGGGCGGCCGGGGCGCACACGCGACTTCCGGTGGACCGCGCGACCGCCGGGGCGCGCACGGTGGGCCGTGCCGTCCGCCCGTCCGATGCGCGGACCGAGGTGCTCGCCCGGGTGCCCCGGCGCCGTGACGAGCACGTCGGGTCGGCGGCGGCCCGCCCCGTCCCCGCGGCGGCCACCCCCCAGCACGTCACCGACCGCCGGCAGGCGACCGTGCAGCCGGCGGCGACCGTCCCTCAGCAGGCGGGGCCCGTCGACCGGCGTGGTGCGGACGCGAGCGTGCCGGCGACGGCCACCGCGGTCCCGACGCAGCGGCCCGAGGTCGAGGACGGCGTCCCCCACCGCACCTCGGCCTGGTCGCCCGTGCCGGTGCCGCCGCCGTCGTACGTGCTCAAGCCGTCGGCGCCGCGCCGCGAGCCGGCCCCGCTGCCCGCCGACGAGCACCTCGCCACCCCCGCCGCCGGGACGCGGGGGAGCGCGGGAGCGACGCCGAACGACGGCGCGGCGGCCGTGACGCCGCCCGTCGGCCCGGCGGCCGGGTCCACCGGCTCCCTGGACCTCGACGCGATCCTGGCCCGGCGCCGCGCGTCCGGCGAGTGAGCGCCTGACGGCCGCGACGGGGCCGGGCGCGGCCGGTCCGGGCGTGCAGCGCCACCCCGGAGCAGTGCTAACCTAGGACCCGCTCGCGGGGCTGTGGCGCAGTTGGTAGCGCGTCTCGTTCGCAATGAGAAGGTCAGGGGTTCGAATCCCCTCAGCTCCACTCTCACGAAACCCCGTCTGACCAGCGCAAACGCGATCGGCTCGGCGGGGTTTCATCGTTGTGACTTCCGAAGCCGGGCCCGATTTTTGCCCCCTGTTTGCCCCCGACGCGCAAAACCCCTGTTCAGGCGGTCCAAACCCGCCTCGTCGGCGGTCGTTCCGAGGTGGTGCAGGTAGACGTTCGTCGTCGCGATCGAGGCGTGTCCCATCCACGCCTGGACGGTAACCGGGTCGACTCCCCTGGCCAGCCAAAGACAGGCCGCGGTATGCCTCAGGTCATGGATGCGCCGGCCCTT
>JACIXM010000538.1 GCA_014360395.1 Actinotalea sp. | reverse complement strand
CCGGCGCCGTCGCGGCCCGGCGGCGCGTCCAGGTGCCTGGGGTGGCCGGGGGCGAGCGCGTCCAGGACCCGCACCTGGGCCGGGTCCAGGTCGCCGACACCCCGTTCCTGCTCCAGCGGCCGGTCGCCGCGCAGGGGCTCCGGCAGCGGGTGGGCGAGCGCGGCCCGGGCCTCCGGGTCGTCCGCGAGCGCGCGCAGCACCTCGTGCCCGCCCGCCGCGCCCCGCAGCGCCTCGAGGTCACCGACGAGCACCTGCTCCGGGTGCACGAAGGTGCCGACGAGGAGCCGGTCGTCGAGCGTGAAGTCCTCCAGGACGGCACCACCCAGGGACCGCAGCCGGTCCAGGGCCGCCCGCGGGTCGAAGCCGCTCTCGGCGAAGGCACCGCGAGCCAGGGCCTGGGGGTCCAGCAGCGCGCCGCGGCCGCGCAGGGCGGTCGCGAGCAGGGGGTTCACCTCGAGCGACGGCTCGAGGGTGAGGTCGAAGTCGCTCTCCCCCCGCCCCCGCGGTCGGATCGCCACGGGACGCAGCAGGACGGGGGCGCGCAGCGTCCGTGTCGCAGCCGGACCGTCGACGTCCGCGCCCGACGGCGCGGCCGTCGGGCGCGTCGCCGAGGCGAGCGCCGCGACGTCGTCGGCGTCGTCCGGTCCGCCCGGGTGCCCCGGGGCGGGGTCGACCGGCTCGGTCCAGGTGGCGACGCCGATCGCGAGGAAGGCGGAGGCGAGCCCGTACCGCTGGGCGTGGTCGTCGGCGCGGGCGACGACGGCGCGCGCCGACCGTCGGGCCGCGACCAGGGCCGCCCCGTCGCGGACGAGGTTCGACAGCCGGGTCTCCCGACCGGCGAACAGCTGGGCGATGCCGGAGGGGTGCGCGGTGGACAGGTCCAGGCGCGCGTCGCCGAGACGATCCACGTCCAGGAGCGCGGAGTCGCCGGCGCGCGCTGCGAGCGCCGAGCGCCAACGGTCCAGGGCGGCGTCGACCCGCTGCGCCGGCGTGGGCCGGGGCACCTCGGTCAGGTGCGGGCCACCGTCCGGGGACGGCGGGACCTGCGGCGGCCGGGCCGCCTCGGCCGCCGGGGCGGAGGTGCTGGCGTCGGGACCACGGCCCCCCGAGCCGTCGGATCCCGTGTCGTCACGACGCGCGGGAAGTGTCACGCCGACACGCTAACCGGCCACGTCGGCGGGGCGGAGGTGCCGCGCCGACGACCCCGCGACAGGCCGTCGAGCGGGAGCAGAGCCAGGCGCCAGGAGCCGCCGGGGACATGAAGACGGTCCGCACGCAGGGGGCAGGCGATGCGGACCGTCGAGACGAGTATGGCCCCGGACGCACCACCGCGTCAAACGCGGAATGTCCGGTTCTCGACCGAAACGGTGGCACTTTCCCAGTCACAGCAACTCGATACAAACATGTATTCGCCGTTCACGACGAAATCCGTACTTCGAGTGGGGCTCCGCTGAGCGTCGCGCAAGCGCTCCCACCCGTCGACGACGGGATGCGTCGACCGGACTTCGAGGCTCATGCGGCGAGCTCGTGACTGCGCCCGACCAGCCGCCGTGACGGCGGCTGCCTCGGCAGCACGGTGGCGGCCCCGGCCCGCCCGGCCCGGCGCACCCGCAGGCGATGATGGCCGCGTGCTCAGCGACCTGGCAGCCCGGGTGCACGCCTTCCTCCCGCCCGCGCCCGGCCCGGGCGCGCCCGGCGACCCCGGGCACTTCGGGCCCGGGAGC
>JACIXM010000537.1 GCA_014360395.1 Actinotalea sp. | reverse complement strand
CGCGGCCACGACGTCGACGATCGCGGTGTCGCCGTCGGCGGTCGCCCGCACGACCTCGACGCCGGCTGGCGCGTCGGCGTCCGACGCCCGTCCCTCCAGCACGACGACGACGCGCCGCGCCGCCACGTCCGGGTCGGCGCCCGGGGCGCCGGCAGCCGCGACCAGTGCGGCCAGGAGGCGCTGTGCTGCGCCGGCCCGGTCCTTCCACCAGCCGTCCGGTCGTGCCCCGACGACGTTCGCGGCGTCGACGACGAGGACGCCGGCAGGTCTGCCCGTCATCGGCACCTCCCCCTTCGGGGCGCCAGAGGCCCCGGCGCCGGACCATCCTCCCCTGCCCGCACCGCCCCGGCGCGACTCAGCGATCTCCCGGCGGGATGTTCGTGTTGACGTGGAACACGTTGTCGGGGTCGTAGCGTCGCTTGACCTCGACCAGACGGCGGTAGGCCTGGTCGCCGAAGACGGCACGCGGGTCGAGGTTGCGGTGACCGGCGACCTCCTGGCCCTGGAAGTTCACGTACTGGGCGCCGGTGGCGAACGGCGCCAGCTCCTCGGACATCCCCCGGACGAAGGCGATCCGGGCGGCGTCGTCGGCCGGGTCGGTCCAGAAGCCGTAGATGTTGAGCCAGAACTGCGCCGCCCGGTTCGGGAACGGCGTCGCGTGCTGCGGGACCGCGCCGAACGCGCCGCCCATGTGGTGCACGTCGAACCCGGTGCCGACCCAGCGCTGCTCCTCGCCGCGGCGCACGAGCACCTCGACGACGTCGTCGCTCAGGTCGTCGAAGGAGGTGTTGCGCCAGTACGCGCGGACCCCCTTGGGGAACACCGGGTCGAAGGCCGACTGCCATGTGACCCAGCCGACGTCGCCGACCTCCTCCGCGTCGGGCGGGGCGAGGCGACGCAGCTCCTGCGCCAGCGCCTCGCCCGCTGCCCGGTCCGGGGAGGCCCAGGCGAACCCCACGATGAGCAGCGGGTCGTCGCCGGCCTCCAGGAGCGGGGGCGGGGTGAGCGTCGTCGTGACGGTCGTCATCGCGTCGGGGAGCCCGCGCGTCCACGCCCGCACGGCGGCCCAGGCCTCCCGCCACCGGTCCATGCCGTAGAAGAGGTTGCCCCCGAGCACCTGCGGGCCGAGCGGGTGGGCGCGGAAGGTGAAGGACGTGACGACGCCGAAGTTCCCGCCGCCGCCCTTCAGGGCCCAGAAGAGGTCGGGGTGCTGCGTCGCGTCGGCGGTCACGCGCTCGCCGTCCGCGGTGACCAGCTCGGCCGCGAGCAGGTTGTCGGCGGTCAGGCCGTGCGCGCGGGTCAGCCACCCGACCCCGCCGCCCAGCGTGAGGCCCGCGATGCCGGTGCCGGAGACGACGCCGACCGGGACGGCCAGCCCGTGCGGAGCGGTGGCCGCGTCGACGTGGGCGAGCGTCGCGCCGGCCGCGACGCGGACCGTGCGCGTGTCCGCGTCCACCGTGACGTCGTGCAGGTCGCCGAGGTCCAGCACGAGGCCGCCGTCGACGCTGCCGTTCCCGGCCACGTTGTGCCCGCCGCCGCGGATCGCCAGGCCCAGGCCGCGACCGCGCGCGAAGGCGACCGTCGGCGCGACGTCGTCGACGTGCGCCGCCCGCACGATCACCACCGGACGGCGGTCGATCATCGCGTTCCACACGGCCCGGGCGGCGTCGAAGCCGTCGTCCTCGGCGACGAGGACCCTGCCGGAGACCTGCCGGCGGAGTGCGTCCAGCTCGTCGTGCGTCAGCAGGCTCATCTCGGCCTCCCCGGCGGAGATCTCGGCCGCCCGGATCGGGACAATTCGGACGTTAGAACCGGCCGGACGCCGGGTCAAGGGCTCGGTCCCGACCGACCGGTCGGGCGCCGACGACGAGCGCGCCGGTCGGTGCGGCCGTCAGGAGGACCGCAGGGCCTCGACCAGCTGATCCACCGTGGGCGAGCCGCGCAGTCCGTCCGGCGTCGGGTAGAGCCGGCACGACAGCCCGACGGCCGCACCCTCCGCGGCGAACGGGTCCCGGCCGTCGACGAGCACCGAGGGCGACCCGTGGAAGCCCCAGGCGTCCGCCTCCTGCGGCGTGCCGACGAGCACCGCCTCGACCTGGACGTCGTAGCCCAGCACGGCCAGCGCCTCGCGGAGCCGGCCCTCCGCGACGTCCCGGCTCGGGCACCCCTCGACGTGCAGCAGCGTGACGCGCATGGACCCATCCTGGGCCACGGGACCCCGGCCCCGTGCCTGGATCCTGTCCCCGCGCCGGCGCCCGTGCCACGAACCGGTCCACGCCCCGCAGCCCGACCCACGCCGCCGGCCACGACGCGC
>JACIXM010000536.1 GCA_014360395.1 Actinotalea sp. | reverse complement strand
TGACGCGCATGGACCCATCCTGGGCCACGGGACCCCGGCCCCGTGCCTGGATCCTGACCCCGCGCCGGAGCCCGTGCCTGGATCCTGTCCCCGCGCCGGAGCCCGTGCCACGCCGGCGTCCTCGGCGCGCGGCTGACCCGCGGCCCCTCAGCCCACCTCGACCGTCGCCATCATCCCGGCGTCCTCGTGGTCGAGGACGTGGCAGTGGTAGACGCTGCGCCCGGGGTGGCGCCGGGCGTCGACGAGGACGCGGACCGAGCCGCCGGCCGGGACGTCGACGACGTCGCGCCAGCGCGGTGCGGTGGGCACCTCCCCGTCGTCGTCCACGACCTGCATGGGCCAGACGTGAAGGTGGAAGGGGTGCGAGAGGGGGGTGGGGTTCCGGATGGTCCACTCCTCGACCGTGCCGAGCGCGACGGCCTGGTCCGTCCGGTCGGGGTCGAACTCCCGCCCGTCGAACCCGACGGACATCGTCCCGCCGGGCCCCGGCCCGCGCCCGCCCCCGGCGCCGCGCATCATCCCGCCCATCGCCATGGTGAAGGTGATCTCGCGCCGGGCGTCCGGCTGCCGGTCGCGCAGGTCGGCAGCCGCCGGCCGGGCGGGCACGGGCTCGGGCGCGACCGCGGGTTCGCCCGCGACCTCCAGCGTCGCCAGCACCACCGGCCCGGAGAGGCCGGCGCCGCCCATCATCATCCCGCCGACGCGGTCGTGGCCCCGGCTTCGCAGGACGCCGGTCCCGGCGCGCGTCGTGAGGAGCAGGTCGGCCCGGTTCCCCGGGGCCAGCAGCACCTCCTCGACGTCCGTCGGCTCGGGCTCGTGCCCACCGTCGATGCCGATCAGCTGCACGTCCTGACCGGGTAGGGCGAGCCGCAGGTAGCGGGAGGTGCACGCGTTGACGACGCGCCAGCGCTCCCGCTCGCCCGGCCGGGCCGACAGGACCGGCGCCAGCTGCCCGTTCACGAGCACCAGGTCTCCCTCGCGGCCCAGCATCTGCTCCCGCGCGCCCACCGACCGCACCTCGCCGTCGGCGGTGAGCGACGTGTCGGCGACCATGACGACGCGCTCGCGGGCGACCGGGACGTCGTCCCCGTCGACGACGATCGTCCCGTAGAGGCCGCCGAAGATCTGGTCCGCGACGTGGCCGTGGTGGTGCGGGTGGTACCAGAAGACCCCGGCGGGGTGGTCCTCGGGGATCTCGAAGCGGTAGTCGAACGCCTCGCCCGGCTCGATGGTCACGAACGGGTTGTCCCCGTTCCCCTGCGGGGACACCGCGAGCCCGTGGGTGTGGAGGTTGGTCGGCGCGTCCAGCTCGTTGACGACCCGCACCTCGAGCACGTCGCCGGGACGGATCCGCCACGTCGGGCCCGGGACCGTGCCGTTGTAGGTGAGCGTCCGTGCCCGCCGCCCGGCGAGCTCGACCTCGGTCCGCGCCGCGACGAGCTCGGTGCGCAGCAGCCCGTCGGTGGGCCGCAGCACCTCCGGCTCCGTCCAGCCGGCGCCCACCCCGGGGGCCCCGGGGACCGCGACCCCGTCGGCGGCCGTCCACGGCAGTCCCGTCCGCGACAGCCCCCAGGCGCCGACGACGACGCCCGCCGTGCCCAGCCCGCCGAGCACGAGGGCCTCGCGCCGGCTGATCGGACGGCTCATCGTCCGTCGCGCAGGACCCGCAGCCGCTCCGCGTACTCCACGGCGTCGATCTCGCCCCGCGCGAAGCGCTCGGCGAGGATCTCCCGGGCCCTGCCCTCCCAGCCCATGCGCCTCACCGCCTCGCTCGCTGCGTCACCTCCACGGTAGGCGCCACCGCGGCGCGGCGGGGGCGATCGGCGACGGGGTGAGGGGTCAGCGTCCCCCGGTGAGCGGCCGGTGCCGCTGCTGGACGCCGGCGGTGCCGTACGGGTAGTCGTCGACGCGCGGCGCGCTGGCCACGCTGAGGCGGTCCAGCTCCTCGGCGGTGAGCCCGAGGTCCGCGGCGCCGAGGTTGTCCGTCAGCTGCTCGACGGTCCGTGCCCCGAGGATCACGGACGTCACCGCGGGCTGCGCCGCCAGCCACGCGAGCGCCACCTGTGACATCGTCACGCCGCGTCCGTCTGCGACGGCCCGGACGGCGTCGACGACGCGCCACGTCCGCTCGTCGGCGTTGCGGGCGGCCCAGGCCTCCATCCCGCGGGCCGGGTTCTCGCCCAGCCGTGTCGCGCCGGTCGGGTCGACGTCGCGCTCGTACTTGCCGGTCAGCCAGCCGCCGCCGAGCGGCGACCACGGCAGCAGGCCCATGCCCGCGTCCAGCGCCGCCGGCACGACCTCGTGCTCGATGTCCCTCACCAGGAGGTTGTACTGCGGCTGGAGCGTCACGGGCGCGGCCCACCCGTGCGCCCGGGCGACGTGGACGGCCTTGGTGAGCTGCCAGCCCAGGTAGTTGGAGAACCCGTAGTAGGAGATCTTCCCGGCGCTCACCGCGTCGTCGAGGAACCGCAGGGTCTCCTCCAGCGGGGTGTGCGCGTCCCACGCGTGCAGCTGGTACAGGTCGACGTGGTCGACCCCGAGGCGCCGCAGCGAGGCGTCGAGGGCGTGGCGCAGGTGCCGCCGCGACAGGCCGACGTCGTTGGGGCCCTCGCCCATGGGGAAGCGCCCCTTGGTGGCGATGACGAGCTGGGCCGCCTCCGTGGGGTGCGCGGCGAGCCAGCGGCCGATGATCTCCTCCGACACCCCGGCGCTGTAGACGTCGGCG
>JACIXM010000535.1 GCA_014360395.1 Actinotalea sp. | reverse complement strand
CCTTGGTGGCGATGACGAGCTGGGCCGCCTCCGTGGGGTGCGCGGCGAGCCAGCGGCCGTTGATCTCCTCCGACACCCCGGCGCTGTAGACGTCGGCGGTGTCGACGCAGGTGCCGCCGGCCTCCACGAACGCCGTGAGCATCGCGCCGGAGGTCTCCTCGTCCGCCTCCGCGCCGAAGGTCATGGTGCCCAGCGTGTGCGTGGAGACGACGGTGCCGCTGCCACCGAGCGTGCGGTACTGCATGGGGGTCCTCCTGGTGTCGGTCCGGTCCCTCCCGACCTCACCACCGCGGGCGCCCCGGGGCCAGCCGGGAGGCGTCAGGTGGTCGGGTCGAGCTGCGCCGTCAGCGCCCGGAAGTCGGCGACGAGCGCGTCGACCCGGTCCTGCTCCGCCGCGAGGGCGGCCTCCTCGTCGGCGAGCTCGGCGGACCGGCCGGCCAGGGCGTCGTCGTCGCGGGCCAGGAGCCGGGCGGCGGCGCCGAGCGTGTCGGCGGCCGGGGCCATGGGCAGGTCGGTGCCGTCCCACCACGTCCACGACAGCTGCAGCCGCTCCTGCTCCTGTGGCGGCATGGCCGCCACCTCCGCGGCCTTGGCCTCGTAGGCCTGCCGGTAGGAGGCGACGGCGGCGGTGTCGGCGGCGTGCTGCGCGCGGCGCTGCGCGTGGGCGGTCCGGCGGTCCAGGAGGGCGTTCTGCGCCGCCTCGGCGTCCGCCCGCATCGCGTCGAGCATGCCCCGCCAGCCGGTGTGCACCGCGACCAGGGCGGCCCGGTCGGTCACGAACCGGGCGTACGCCTCCTCCAGGGGCGCGGCGAGGCCGCCGTCGCGCCACACCTGCGTGCCGACGTAGGCGAAGAGCTCGGTGGGCCGGCTCTGCGGCCGCTCGCCGACGGAGGCCGCGAGCTGCTCGTGGATCGTGCGGTCGGCCGGCACCTGCGCCAGCTCGGCCTCCAGCAGCGCGGTGAGCTCCTGCTGAACCCCCCGGTCGAGCACCTCCCAGGCCGCGTGCAGCGTCTCGTGCGCCACGGTCTCGACGACGAACCCCCGCAGCCGGGCGTCGGCCGGGGCGTAGACGATGATCCGGCTGCCGGTGAAGCAGCCGACGGCGCCCGTGCGGACCCGCAGGGTCGGGCCGTCGCACCGCCCGACGAACTCGGCCGCGGCAAGGATCTCCGGTTCCGCGCGGAAGAACAGCTCCCGGCCCTCCTCCGACAGGAAGGCCTCCTCGGCCAGGGCAGCCACCTCCGCCGACGGCGACGGGACCGGATCCGGTGACACCGTCCCGCTCGGAGGGCGTTCCTGCGGCGCCGCGGGCGCCGAGGCCGGCGGTCCCGCGGCGGGGGGCGGCTCGGGTGCCGTCGTCGGCCGGGCCCACCAGGCGCCGCCCAGGAGCACGAGTGCCACGACGACGACGGCGAGCGGCGCGCGCCACCGCGGCGCGCGCGCGGGCACGCCGGGCGGCTCGGGGAACGGGGGCACGGACACATCATCGACACGTCCGAGCGGGCCCAGGGGTTCCCGTCCGCGCGCCGGCGTCCGCAGGCTCACCCGTGCCGGCGGGTCAGGACGGGACTGCGGCGGTCGATCGGATGGTTCTACCTGAAGAGGTGAGGACCATGGCAGCACTCGTCGCCCCGCACGACCGTCGGACGGTCGTGCTGCACGGCACGCACCCGACGCTCGGCGTCGAGGTGACGTGGCGCATCACGCCCCTGCCGGTCGACAGCCGGGGGCACGCCAACTACGCCGTCACGTGGGCGGTCGGCGACCTGACCGGCCGACGCAGCTGGGCTGGGGTACGGACCCACTCCGCGGTCCTGAGCACGGACGGGCTGCGGGAGGTCGTCCGGCTCGCGCGGCGCACCGGCTGACGCGCGGGACCGTGGCCGCCGGTGGCGGCCACGGTCCCAGGTCACAGCAGTGGTGCGGCGTGCTCAGATGTTGAAGAAGGTGCGGCTGAACGTGCCCCCGACGGACCGGGAGCCGGCGTCCGGCGAGGAGACCGCCACGTTGGTGTAGGAGACGCTGACCAGGACGCGGTTCTGTCCGGGCGGGCAGGAGAGCGTCGTCGCCGGCGGGTTCAGCGTGAGCGAGCCGGTGATCTGGCCGTTCTTGCCGGAGGTGAACTCACCGGACGCCGAGACCGGTCCGCTGACCTCGGTCTTCTTCGGGTCGGACGGGAAGTTGCCGCCGTTGTTCCGGCACGCGTAGGTGGCCGTGGCGTCGGCGGTGGCCGTCACCGTCGTCGTGACGGTGTCCCCGAGACCTGCGATCTTGAAGTTGACCGTGAGGTTCCCGGAGGAGTCCGGGCCGGAGGCAGCAGCGCGGAGGAAGTGCGGGTTCGCGGCCATCGCCGACGAGCCGAAGCCCAGGACGAGGGCGGCGAGCAGAGCCATGATGGAACCAAGGCGCTTGAGCATGGGTGTCCCCTGGGTGTGGGCGCGCACCACCGAGGCACGGCGGTGCCGAGGCGGGACGCTGTGCGAGCGAGGTGTGTTGTGTGCGGCTTCGGGGCGCCGTGCCCCCTCGCGCGGCGGGCCGAGGTCGGGACTCCGCACAGACCGGTCATGTGCGGGCGGGTGATTTGTCCGTTTTTTCATCCTGCACCCGGCGCCGCGCCCCGTCAACCCTCGTCGCGACGGGAGTCAGAGTCCAGTCACGAACGCTCCGCCGAACGGGTGATCATGACCTGGCCGTCAGTCCAGGACCCGCACCGCGAGGATCTCGCACTGCACCGGGTAGGACTCCGCGCAGGCGCCCGCGGTCCACACCTCCACCGGCACCCCGGCCCGGAGGTCCGCCGGGGCCGCGTCGCCCCCGGCACCGAGCACCACGGGGTCGCCCCGCAGCAGGCTCATGCCTTCGTAGTAGGGGTCGGAGGCGTCGACCAGCACCGGTTCCGCCGCGGTGCCGGGCGTGGCCACGACGCCGGTGACGTCGGGCGCGCGGTCGGGCACGGCGGCGTCGTCGGCCGCGTCCCCGCAGCCGGCTGCGAGCGCCAGGGTGAGCAGGAGCGCGAGGGCACGGCGCGTCATGCCACCAGTCTGCCGCGGCGGGTGCCGCGGACCTAGAGTGCGAGCGTGGGCACCATCGGCGACTGCGGTCTGTACGAGCGCGGTGCCCGGCGCGGTGGGCGGATCCCGCTGGAGGAGGCCGGGGCGGCGGCGGCCGCGACCGACGGGTTCGTCTGGATCGGCCTCCAGCAGCCCACCCACCAGGACATCGCCGAGGTCGCGGAGCAGTTCGGTCTGCCCGCGCTCGCGGTCGAGGACGCCGTGCGCGCGCACCAGCGGCCCAAGGTGGAGGCCTATGGGCCCGTGCTGTTCGCCGTGCTCAAGCCCGTGCACTACGTCGACCACGACGAGACCGTCGACGTCAGCGAGGTGGCCGTCTTCCTCGGCCCCGGCTTCGTCATCACGGTCCGCCACGGCGCGAGCGACGTGCTCGGCGCCGTCCGTCGCGAGCTGGACGGAGGGTCCCACCCCAGCCTCGCGGACTTCGGGCCCGCGCTGGTCCTGTACCGGGCGGCGGACCTTGTCGTCGACGAGTACGAGCGCGCCCTGGAGCTCATCGGTGAGGACGTGGACGAGATCGAGGAGGAGGTCTTCGGTCCGGGCGAGGACGACCAGGCGGAGCGGATCTACAAGCTCAAGCGTGAGGTGGCGGAGTTCCGCCGGGCCCTGGTCCCGCTGGCGCGTCCCTTCGAGCAGCTGGCCACCGGCGTCGTCGGCCACGTCCCGGACGCCACGGCGCACCACTTCCGCGACATCCACGACCACGTGCTGCGGGCCACCGACCAGCTCGAGTCGATCGACCGGCTCCTCACCGACGTCCTCCAGGCGAACACCGCGCGGGTGGCGACCGAGCAGAGCCGGATCGCCCTACGGCAGAACGAGGACATGCGGAAGATCTCGGCGTGGGCGGCGATGGCCCTCGTGCCGACGGCGGTCGCCGGCGTCTACGGCATGAACTTCGAGCACATGCCCGAGCTGGGGTGGCGGTACGGGTACGTCGGCGTGCTCGTGCTCATCGCCGCGGCGTGCTTCACGCTCTACCGCTCCTTCCGGCGCAACGGGTGGCTCTGACGGTCGTGCGCCGCGCCGAGGGAGGCCCGGACCACGGCCGCTCCGGGCAGGCGCTCAGGGCGCCGGGTCGGGTACCCCGTCCTCCCAGTTCTCCGCGGTCTGCAGCGCCCAGAACACGGTGAACAGGACCAGCAGCACGGCCTCCACGACGAACACCCACCCGTCGAACGCCGCGAACGGGGTCAGCGCCTCGGCGCCGGCGACCACCCCGGTCACGGCGATCGTGCCCACCATGCCGACGGCGATCGCCCCGTAGGACCCGGAGAACTGGCGCGGGCTGAGCACCCGCACGTGGGTGCGGCGCCGCACCCGGACCGCGTCCAGCACGGCGACGGCCGCGACGAGCCCGAAGAAGAGGACCGCCGCGACGTAGTGCGCGCCCGCGAGGAACGACTCCCGCGGCCACATCAGGAACCAGGCGCCGAACGCGACCCACGTGAGCCCCGCCGTCGTCAGCCCCCACCGCGTCGCGACGCTCGGTCGCCCGGCGGCGAGCACCATCCACACCGCGACGGCGATGCCGACGCCGCCGACGACGAGCAGGGCGCCGACGTTGTTCGCCACGGCCGGCACGAGGTTCGCCGGGACGCACCGCTCCCAGCCGGCGGGGCAGCCGCCGGCGGCAGCCGGCTCGACGGGCGTGGGCACGAAGGCCACGACGGGCACGAGCATCCCTGCGAGGTTGAGCAGCGTGTCCTCCGCGCCCGGGCGGCCGGCGATCGCGATGAGCGCCAGGCCGATCGCCACGAGGGACCCGACGAGCACGCCGCGCACGGGGGAGTAGTAGTACGCGCTGATGGACTCCAGCAGCGGGCCGCCGGTCCGCGCGACCTCCAGCGCCAGCGAGACCGCGAGCAGCAGCGCGAGCCCCACGACGGACAGGCGCAGGTAGCGGTAGGTGCGCACCGTCGACAGGCTGAGCGCCCGGGTGGGCGGGGCGTCCGACCGTCGCGCCGCCGTCGGGCCCGCCGCCTCGTCCATGCCCACCCCCCGATCGTGCTGAGCCGGACGCTATGCCGCACGGGTACGGTCCGCACGTGGAGCTCACGGCGACGGTGGTCGGCGTCGGCCTGGTCGCCGCCTTCGTCTTCGGCGTCTCCAAGACCGCGGTCCCGGCCGTCAGCGCGTTCGGCGTCGCGCTCCTGGCGACCGTGCTGCCCCCGGTCCCCTCGACCGGGGTGGCCCTGCCCGTCCTCATCGTCGTCGACGTGTTCGCGATCGTGCTCTACGGGCGTCATGCGGACCGGGGCCTCCTGCTGCGTCTGCTGCCGAGCGTCGTCGTCGGCCTCGCGGCCGGGTGGACCCTGGTGCGCCTCGCGGATCCCGCCGTCGTGACCCGGGTCATCGGCGTCGTGCTGCTCCTCAGCGTCGCCGGCGCCCTGGTGCGCCGCCGGGCCGACGCCGCCGCCCCCGCTCGGGCCGGCGGTCCCGTCGCCCTCCTCCTGGGCGCGGGTGCGGGGCTGTCGACGATGGTGGCCAACGCCGGCGGGCCGATGATGACCCTGTACCTCCTGCGGATGCGCGTCGGCGTGCTCGGGTTCCTGGGGACGGTGTCCTGGTTCTTCGCCGCGGTCAACGTGCTCAAGGTGCCGTTCAGCGTGGGCCTCGGGCTCATCACGCCCGAGTCGCTCGTGGTCAGCGCGGCGCTCGTGCCGGGCGCCGTCGCCGGGGCGCTGCTGGGTCGCCGTCTCGTGCGCGGCATGTCCGTGGAGGTCTTCCGCGCCCTCGCCCTGACGGCGACCGCGGCGGCGGGCGTGTGGCTGGTGGTGCGGTGAGCGACGGTACCGTCGCCCGGTGCCCTCGTACCGCGTCCGGATGATCGTCGGGATGCTGCACCAGGGTGTCGACCCCGCCACCGTGCTGCCCGCAGCGGCCGACGCGGCCCGCGCGCGCACGCCCGTCGAGGCGACCGCCCTGGAGGTGGTCCGCGGCCGGCCGCGCCTGACCGTCCGCTACGAGGCACCCGACGACGCCGCCGCTGCTGCCGTCGGGCGCGCGGTGGTGGCGCGGGTCGACGAGCTCGTGGACGTCGAGACGAGTCGGGTCACACGCCGGTTCGGCGCGCGGTGGTACCCGATGCGCTGAACGGACGGCCGCCGGGCGGCGCGTCGCCCAGCCGGGCCCGCGCGGCGCGCGCGTGGGGCCACTCCCGTGCCGTGCGCGGCAGCACCCGGACCGTCAGCCGCACGGCGCCGCGCAGCGCGGCCCAGGCGAGCCGGTCCCGGCGTCGCCAGGGCAGGCCGTAGGCGTCGCGGACCTGCTCGGGCAGGAGAGCCGCTGCGAGCAGCGCGGGCAGCGGGCGCAGGGGTGGCGGCAGCAGGGGCGGCTCAGGGCGCAGGATCCGGTCGGCGAGCTCCCGGGCCGTCGGTCCGACGTCCAGGGTCTCCTCGACCTGGTGGCGGACGTAGGCCTCCAGGGTCACGGCGTCGTCGGGGGCGTCCGGGGGGACGCCGAAGAGATGGCCGAACCGCCGCATGTCCCGCACGTAGGCGTCGCGCTCCCAGGCCGGGACGGGCCGGACGACGGCTCCGGTGACCCGCAGCGCGGACCACGCCAGCGTTGCCCAGACCCACTGCGCGAGGGCGGGGTCGTGGGCCGTGTAGCGACTCCCGGCGGGGAAGGTCCGGCTGTCCGCCGCGAGCGTGCCCCGGACGGGCGCGTGGCGGGCGCCGACCCGGCGGGCGGCGCCGAGCCCCTGGCGCCGGTCGCCGAACGTCACGGTGAGCACTGCGTCGAGGGTGCCGCGCAACCGGCGCAGCGGGTCGGCGGAGAAGTCGCTGTGCGCTGCGACGCCCGCACCGACGAGCGGGTGGGCGACCTGCAGGAGGAGCGCCGCGGGGCCGGCCAGCAGGAGGGCGCGCTCGCGGCCGACCGCCCAGGCCGCGCTCCCGGGCCCGAAGAGCCCGGGGTCGCCGGGCGCGCCCGGGCCGGGCGCGGGCGGGAGGAAGGCGTGCACCCGGGCTGCCAGGTCGCTGAGCACGCGG
>JACIXM010000534.1 GCA_014360395.1 Actinotalea sp. | reverse complement strand
TGGCGGCGCGGCGCGTCGTCGTCGTGCTGGAGGGACGGGCGGCGGACGCCGACGCGCCAGCCGGCGTCGAGGTCGTGCGGGCGACCGCCGACGGCGACACCGCGATCATCGACGTCGTGGCCGCGCACCCCGCCGACGACGTCCTCGTGGTCACCTCCGACCGGGCGCTGCGCGAGCGCGTCGAAGCCCTCGGCGCCCGGACACGCGGAGCGGGGTGGTTGCGGGAGATCATCGACCGATGACCCACGACACCCGTGACCACGACCTCGTCGTCCTCGGGGCCACCGGCTTCGTCGGGGCGCTCGCCGCCGAGCACCTCGCCCACCACGCCCCCCACGGCACCCGCGTCGCCCTCGCGGGCCGGTCGCGGGACAAGCTCGAACGGGTCCGCGACGGGCTCCCGGGACGCGCGCGGACCTGGCCGGTGCTCGTCGCGGACACCTCGGACGCCGCCTCGCTCGCCGCGATGGCGGGCTCGGCGCGCGTCGTCGTCAGCGCCGTCGGCCCCTACCTTCGGCACGGCCTGCCGGTGGTCGAGGCCAGCGCCCGGGCCGGGACGCACTACGCGGACCTCACCGGGGAGGTGCCGTTCGTCCGGCAGGCCATCGACCGCTACGACGACGTCGCCCGCGCCACCGGCGCCCGGCTGGTCCACGGCTGCGGGTACGACTCGGTCCCGTCCGACCTGGCCGTGCTCGCCCTGCACCGCCAGGTCGCGGCCGACGACGCCGGCGGGCTGGCGCACGTCCTGACGGTCGCCCGGGCACGAGGCGGGGTGAGCGGTGGGACCGTCGCGTCGATGCGCGGGCTCGTCGAGCTCGCGGCGAGCGACCCGGCGGCGCGCCGGCTGCTCGCCGACCCCTTTGCGCTGAGCCCTGACCGGGACGCCGAGCCGCCGACGCGGCAGCCGCCGGACTCCCCCGGTCCGGGCCGGCTGAGCGACGGGCGCTGGCACGCCCCGTTCCCCATGGCGTCGGTCAACTCCCGCATCGTGCGGCGCTCGAACGCCCTGCAGGACTGGGCCTACGGCCGGCACCTGCGCTACGGGGAGGTCAGCGGCACCGGGCACGGCCTGCGCGGGGCCGCCCGGGCCGCCGCGGTCACGGCCGGACTCGGACTGGCCGCCGGCGCCTTCGCCCTCCCGCCGGCGCGCGCCCTGCTGGACCGCGTGCTGCCGTCGCCCGGTGAGGGTCCGGACGAGGAGACCCGCCGCTCCGGCTGGTTCCGGATGGACCTCCGCGCGGTGACGACGTCCGGCCGGCGCTACCACGCCGTGGCCGCCGGGCCGGGCGACCCCGGCTACGCGGCCACGGCGGTGATGCTCGGCGAGTCCGCTCTGGCGCTCGCGCACGACGGCGACCGGCTGCCCGACCGTGCGGGCTCGCTCACCCCGGCGACGGCGCTCGGCGACGTCCTCCTCGAGCGGCTGCGCGCGGCGGGGCACACCTACGAGGCGTCGCCCCGCTGACCGACGGGGCGCCGCCGCGCCGGCACCGGCGCCGTGTCAGTGCGCGGCGACCCCGGTCGCGTCGTCGGGGTCCGGGCCAGGGGCGTGCGTCACGCCCGCGCTGCGCAGCAGGACCTCGGCGGCGTGGTCCGCCAGCGCCGTCCCGGCCGAGCCGTAGAGGTGGAAGACCGCGTCCGCGCCGTGCCGGCGCAGCTCGGCGACGTCGTCGTCGTAGCGGGCGACCGCGGCGACCTTGCCGGCGAAGCCGGCGGCGCGCAGCCGGGCCAGCGCGATGAGGTTGGCGTTGTGGAAGGGCATCGCCAGGACGACGACCTGCACCTGGCCGGCGCGCTTGACGCGGGCCCAGAACTCCACGTCCGTGGCGTCCGCACGCAGGACGTCGAAGCCGTGCGTCGTCAGGTCGAGCACCCGGGCCGGGTCGTGCTCCACGCCGAGCACGGACAGCCCGTACGCGTCGCGCAGGTGGGTGTACGTGGCGGCACCGATGCGGCCGAGGCCCAGGACGAGGGCGTCGGAGTGCCCGACGTCGACGAGCCGGTCGTCCGGGTGCAGCTGCATCGTGCTGTGGTGGGGCAGGAGCCGCACCATGCGCGTGGCGAGCTCCACGCCGCGCCGGTTGACCAGGGCCGACACGGCGAAGCTCAGCGCGACGGCGAGGGAGATCACCACGAGCCACCGCTCGTCCATGAGCCCGACGTCGGACCCGACGACCGCGACGATGATGCCGAACTCCGAGAAGTTGCCGAGCACGAGGGCGCTGAGGAAGGCGGTGCGCCGGCGCAGCCGCATCGCCCACAGCAGCACCGCGAAGAAGGCGATCTGCAGCGGCAGCAGCGCGAGCAGCGCGACGGCGAGGAGCAGCTCCTCGATGCCGGGGGTCCCGTGCAGGCCGATCTCCACGAAGAACCCGACGAGCAGGAGGTCCTTGAAGGTCAGCAGCGAGCGGGACAGCTCGGAGGCGTTGCGGTGCCGCCCCAGCAGCGCACCCATGATCAGTGCGCCGAGCCCACCGTGCAGGCCCGCCGCCTCGAACAGCCCCCACCCCAGCCCGACGGCGACCGTCACGCCGAAGAGGGCGTGCAGCTCCCCGTGGCCGATCCGGTCCCAGATCCGGTGCAGCACCCACGCCGCCGGGACGAGCAGGACGAGCAGGAACGCCCATGCGCTGGGCACCTTGCCGCCGGCCAGCGCCATGAAGACCACCGCCGCCACGTCCTGGAGCACGAGCACGCCGATGGCGATCCGCCCGTACAGCGAGGTGGTGTCCGAACGGTCCTCGAGGACCTTCACCACGAAGACCGTCGAGGAGAACGACAGGGCGAAGCCCACCAGCGCGAGCGCTGACCAGGACTCGTTCCCCACGAGCGCGGGGCCCACCACGGCCAGCAGTCCCAGGAACCCGAGCCCGACCGCCGTCGAGAGAACCATGTGCACGCTCGTCGTCAGCCAGATCTCCCGCCGCAGCAGCGTGCGCACGTCGAACTTCAGACCGATGGCGAAGAGGAGCAGGACGACGCCCAGCTCGGCGATCCGTTCCAGCCCCGCCGGCGCCGGCGCGTCGAGCGCGCCGAGCGCGAACCCGGCGGCGAGGTAGCCCACCAGGGGCGGGAGCCGCACGGCGGCAGCGAGCAGCCCGCCGGCGACGGCAGCAGCGAGGTACAGGCCGAGCTCCACGTGCCTCCTCCCGCCGGTGCCCCATTCTCGCCCGCGACGGCGCCGCACCGGAACCGCCCCAGGGCCCTGATCGCCGTACGCTGCGAGAGCGGTGGTGCCGGGGCGGGCGGTCCGCCCCGCGGGACCGAGCAGGAGGGGACCATGGCCACGGACGGGTGGACGGACGCGGAACGGGCCGCGATGAAGGAGCGCGCGGCCGAGCTGCGCGCGGAGGGCGGCAAGGGCGGCGCGAAGAAGGCGGACGCGCTCCAGGCGCTGCTGGACAAGATCGAGGAGATGTCCGGGACGGACCGGGTCGTCGCTGAGCGCCTGCACGCCGTCGTCACCGAGCACGCTCCCGCGCTGCAGCCGAAGACCTGGTACGGCATGCCCGCCTACGCGAACGCCCACGGCAAGGTCGTCGTCTTCTTCCAGCCCGCCGAGAAGTTCGAGGCCCGCTACGCGACGATCGGCTTCCAGGACGAGGCGCGCCTCGACGACGGCGACCTCTGGCCGGTCACGTTCGCCGTGGTCGCCTGGACCGACGCCGTGCAGGCGAAGGTCGTGGACCTGGTGCGGACGGCGGTCGGCTGACCACCGGCCCCACCGGTGTCCGTCGGCGTCCTCAGCGGGCGGCGGCGTCGGGCGGGAGCATCGGCCAGTCGGACGGCGGGTCCTCCCCCACCCGTCCGTCGATCGCCTCGCGCAGGAGGTCCATGTGACCGGTGTGGCGGCCGTACTCCTCGACGAGGTCGTGCAGGTGCCGCCGGATGCTCGGCCGGGCGTCGGGGAGCTCCAGGTGGCCGGGCCGGTCCAGGCCGCCCTCCGCGAGGATCTCCCGCAGCCGGGCGCGCGAGCGGCCGACGGCGTCCTCCCACATCCGGTAGACCTGCTCGGCGGTCTCGTCCGGCTCGACGGTGAACTGCCAGCGCTCGGCGTCGCCCTCGGGTGCCTGCAGCCAGGTGACCGGCGGCCGCCCCGACATCCGCCAGCAGAACTGGTCGTCCTCGCACACGGCCAGGTGCTTGAGCAGGCCCCCGACCGTCAGTGCCGAGGTCGGCACCGCGCGGGTGCGCAGCTGCTCGACGTCGAGACCGTCCGCCTTCCAGCGGAACGTCGCCCGCAGGCGTTCGAGCGTGCCGATCAGGTGCTCGACGTCGGTACCGGCCAGCGGCGGTTCCCAGTCCGGGTCTGTCATGGCGATCGCCCCCGTGCGACGTGCGGATGCCCCAGGACGCTACGCCCGACGACGGTGCGTGTCAGCCCTCCCCGTCGGGTGCCGGAGTGCGCGCCGAGGCCCCGACCGGCTCGGCGCGACGGCCCTGGACGAGGTCGAGCAGGTCGATCCCCGTCTGCGCCTTGAGCAGCGCCGCGAGCTCCTGGACGCCGGTCGCGACCTGCCCGGTGACGCGCGAGGCGCCGTCCTTGTCGATGACGGTGATGCCGTCGATCGCGCCGAGCGCGTCGGCGTAGGGCTGGGCGACCTTGGGCAGCGCGTCGAGCACCATCTGCAGGCGCGCCGACTCCGGGAACGTCTGGTAGGCGTCCGCCTCGGCCTTGATGGCCGCGGCCCGGGACTCGCCGCGGGCGCGCTCGGCGGCCGCCTCGGCCTCGCCGCGGGCCTGGATGCCGTCGGCCTCGGCACGGGCGCGGGCGAGCGTGCCCTCGGCGCGCCGCTGCTCCTCGACCAGCGCGGCCTCGGCGCGCGAGCGCGCGGCCGCGGCCTCGGCGTCGGCCTGCGCGGTGGTGCGGTGCGCCTCGGCCTCGGCCCGGCGGATCGCCGCCGTCCGGGCCGCCTCGGCCTCCTGCTCCGCCGAGTACCGCCGGGCGTCGGCCTCCTGCGCCGCCTCGTACTTGCGCGCTTCGGCAGGCTTGCGGACCTCGGTCTGCAGCTCCTGCTCCCGCAGCGCGGCACGGCGCTGGGCGACGAGCTCCTGCTGCTCGAGGACGGCCTGCTGCGCCTCCGCCTCGGCGCGCTCCTGGGCGGCCTCCGCCTCGGCCTGGGCCTGGGCGGTCTGCTGCGCGATCTGCGCGTTGCGCAGCGCCAGCGCCTTGTTGGACTCGGCGATCTGGACGGCGGCCTCGTTGGAGCGCTCCGTGCTCTCCTGGCGCGCCTGGGCCTCCGCGATCTCGGCGTCGCGTGCGACGGCCGCGGCGCGCGGGCGGCCGAGGTTGCGGATGTAGTCGCCGGAGTCCTCGACGGTCTGGATCTCGAAGTTCTCCAGCACCAGCCCGCGCTCGGCGAGCATCGGCACCGCGATGTCCTTGACCTCCTTGGAGAAGTCCTGCCGCTCGTACAGGATCGACTCCACCGTCAGCGTGCCGGCGATGGTGCGGAGCACGCCGACGAGGACCTCGCTGGTCTGCTGCTCGATCACCTGCTCCTGGTGGCGGCCGGCGAACCGCTGCGCCGCGGCGCGCACCATCCGCTCGGTGCCGCCGACCTTGACGACGGCGATGCTGCGCAGCGTCACGCCGACGCCGCTCTTGGTCGTGGCGTCCTCCGCCGCGACCGGGAAGCTCTGCGAGGCGAGGGAGAGCCGCACCACCTGCTCGAAGATCGGCTTCACGAACGTGCCGCCGCCGATGACGACGCGCTGGCCGGACAGGTCCGTCGTCTCGTCGCCGGTCTCGGGGTTGATCACCGGCGTCCCGCTCTTGCGGCCGGTGATGATGAGCGCCTCGTCGGGTGTGGCGATCTTGAACCGCGCCTTGGCGTAGATCGCGACGACCACACCCAGCACCAGCAGGGCGGCGACCGCGACGACGGCGATCAGGGCAGTTCCGACGAGCTCCATCAGGTACCTCCGGACGGGCCCTCCACGGAGGGCGTTGCGGTGCCGACGACGCCCTCGCCCCCCTGCACCCGGCCAGTCGTCGACGCCGGACCGTTCCGTGATCGACGACGCCTGCACTCTAGGGGAGGTCGTCCGGACGGCGGCACCCCCTGCCCAGGGCGCTGACAGCCGATCAGGTGATCACTACGGTGGAGGCCGGGGCGCGCGACGGCGCACGTCCGGGCTCGACGGCGAGGGAACACCATGGACGACCGAGAGCGGCCGACGGCCGCCGCGAACGTGCCGATGAGCGGCGGGCCGGGCATGAGCCCCTCGTTCGGTGTCGCCGCGCCGATCGGAGCCGTCAGGACGAAGGACCGCGAGCGCGCCACCCGCACGGCCCTGCACCGCGAGGGTCCGTCGCGCGTCGCGCTGCACACCGAGCTGCCGGGCAGGGTGAGCCTCCAGCGCCGCGTCAGCGGGGCGACCTGGGAGACGGTGCAGGAGCGGCGGACCTGGCGGCGCGGCCGGACCCGCTTCGACCTGTCCCCGGGCGCGCCCTCGCAGGCCTACCGCCTCGTCTTCACGCCGAGGAACGGCAACATCCCCACGTGGGTCTCGGACGCGATCGACGCCTGAGGGCCGCACGGCTCACGGTCGCGGGCGTGCGGCTCGACGCCGCGGTGTCGGCACACCTCCATGAGCGCGCCGGGGATCTCGGCACCGCTGCGCGGCTCAACGCCGGCGGCCGCCCCGGCGCGCGAGCGGGTGACGACGGCTCACCGAGCGGCCGCCCGGGGTCTAGCGTGAGTGCCGTGGACCCCTCGGAGCTCTGGGACCTGATCGAGACGGCGCGGGACGAGGTCGCCGACCCCACCGACGCCGACACCGTGGCCGAGGTGATCGCCGCGTACCTGGAGGAGCGCGGGGCCGCCGTCGTCGTCGCGTTCGACGCCGCGCTACGGGCGGTGGTCGACGAGTCGTACACGACCCCACTGTGGGCCGCTGCGTACCTCATCAACGGCGGGGCCTCCGACGACGGCTTCGAGTACTTCCGCGGCTGGCTCGTCGCGCAGGGGCGGGACGTGTTCGAGGCGGCGCTCGCCGAGCCGGACTCCCTGGCGGACGTGCCCGCGGTCCGCGCCGCGGTGGCCGAGGGCGAGGAGCTCGAGAGCGAGGCGATGCTCGCCGTCGCGTGGGACGTCTACGAGTCCCTGACCGGCGACGAGCTGCCCGGCACCGACCGGGCGGCGCTCCCGGGCCTGGAGCCCATGTGGGACTTCGACGACGAGGACGAGATGCGCCTCCACCTGCCCCGCCTCGCGGCCCTCGCCTACGACGGGTCCTGAGGTCCCGGACCCAGCCCCTGGTGCGACCGGCCCGACCACGCGCGTGACGCCGTCGAGCGCGAGGCGGCCGCCCTCCCGCTGCCCGGGACGTCCGCCGCGGTCACCGTCCGCTGGGCCGCCTCGAGCAGCCCGGGCGGCGCAGTCGGTGACCGCGA
>JACIXM010000533.1 GCA_014360395.1 Actinotalea sp. | reverse complement strand
GGGGGTGCTGCTGCCCCCCGGAGCTCCTGTTCCGCCGCTCGGCGTGCGGTGCCGGCACCGCCGCCGTCTCCTTCGTCGTGGCCCGCACCGCTCCGCGCGCCGGACCGCCGGCCGCGTGCGCCACCCGCAGGACCCGGAGGTGCTCCGAGAAGCGGTCCTCCGTCCGGGACTCCAGCAGCTGCTGGCGGTACCGGGAGCGGTGCGGCACGAGGTAGGCGATCCAGAGCCCGGCCACCGCGACGAGCACGATGCCGGCCTGGTCCACGCCACGACGGTAGGTGCTGCGCAGGGGCGGCCCCGGGACCGGGCGCGGCGTGTCGGGACCTCGCCGCGCCGCCGTCGTCAGCGCACGAGCAGCCCAGCGCTGCGCAACCGCTCGACGAGGCCGGCCGGGACCTCCTCGGCGGTGACCGCGAAGGTGCGGTGGTCGCACCAGGCGCCCTGGATGTGCAGGAACCGCTCGCGCAGGCCCTCGTCACGCAGCCCGAGCTTCTCGACGACGCGCAGGCTGGCAGCGTTCTCCGGACGGATGTTGATCTCGATGCGGTGCAGGCCCACCGGGCCGAAGCAGTGGTCGACCGCGAGGGCCACCGCGGTCGGGGTGATGCCCCGACCCGCGACGTGCTCGCTCACCCAGTAGCCGATGCTGGCCGAGCACAGGGAGCCGCGGACGACGGTGGCGACCGTGAGCTGTCCGACGAGCTCGCTCCGGTACTGGACCGCGAACGGCAGCGACGAGCCGGCGCGGGCCTGCTGGTTGAGGGTGCGGACGAACTGCCCGAACGTCGGGGGCGGCCCGCCGGGAGGCTCCGGGGACGTCGCCTCCCACCGCTCGAGCCATGCGGCGTTGCGCGCCCGCAGGCCGAGCCAGGTCCGCGCGTCACCGCGCCGCAGCGGCCGCAGGACGACGTCGCCCTCCCGCAGGACCGCGGGCCAGCCGCGCGCCGTCATCCGTCCACGACCAGGCAGGCCAGGGTGTCCCCCGCGCGGACCGTCGTCGTGTCCTCGCCCACCACGGCCAGCGCGTTCGCCCGCGCGAGGTCCGCGAGGCTCACCCGTCCCGGGTCGCCGACGGGCGTCACGGTGTACCCGTCGAGAGGGCCGCCGGCGAGCGTCGCCGGGACGAACTGGCGCTGCCCCGCCGGGGACGCCCACGGCAGCGCCACGGCGGCGCGCACGGACGGGCGGAACAGGTCGGCGTGGCCCGCCATCGCCCGCAGCGCCGGGCGCAGGAAGACCTCGTGCGCGACGACCGCCTCGACCGGACGGCCGGGCAGGGCGACGACGGGGACGTCGTCGACGGTGCCGAAGGCGATGCGGCCGCCGGGGGTCATGGCGACCTGGTCCAGGCGCACCGTGCCCAGGGGCGCCAGCACGTCGGTGACGGTGTCCCAGGGGCCCGGGCTGAGCCCCCCGGCGAGCACCAGGAGGTCGGCGCGGACCAGCTGGTCCTCGATGACCTCCCGCAGACGTGCCCGGTCGTCCGGCACGGGGCCGACGCGGACCGCGGCCGCGCCGGCGTCCTGCACCGCGGCTGCGAGGGCGTGGGCGTCCGCGTCGTGCACCCCGCCGGGCCGCAGGGGACGCCCCGGCTCGACGAGCTCGTCGCCCACCGTGAGGACCACCGCGCGGGGACGGGGGTGGACGCGGACGCGCCCCCGGCCGGCGGCGGCGACGGCGGCCAGGTGGCGCGCGGCGACCCGGGTGCCCTGGCGGACGACCACCTCGCCCGCGGCGAGGTCCGACCCGGCCCGGCGCACGTTCTCCCGGGGGCGCGCCCCGCCGCGCACGACGACGCGCGCTCTGCCGCGGTCCGTGCGGCCCAGGGGCACGACCGCGTCGGCCCCTGGCGGCAACGGCGCCCCGGAGGCGACGAGGGCGGCGCTGCGCTCGACCAGACGGCCGGGTGCCACCGCACCCACCCCGACGTCCTCGAGCACGGCGAGCGTCACGTCGGGCGGCGCGCCCGTCCCCCCGGGGGGGACCAGGTCCACGGTGCGGACCGCGTAGCCGTCGCACGCGGCGACGTCCCGGTCCGGCACGTCCGCCCCGACGACGACGTCCTCGGCCAGCACGCACCCGGCCGCGTCGGCGAGCACGACGTCGAGCGGGGCGACGGGGCGGGCGGCCGCCAGCACGGCGGCGAGCTGGTCGTGGACGGATCTCATGAGGCGCCCATCATGGCAGCGGCGCCGCTCCTCGCGCCGCCACCCGAACGGCGCGGCGTCGGCGCGCGCCGGTGATGCTCCGACGATTTCTTTGCCATGATGTGACCATGAGCAGCGTCGCCCAGCCGTACCCCGTGCGCACGGGTCTCGACGTGATCGATGCCAAGGAGCACCTGCGTCGCGCGATCCGCGCCGAGCGGGAGAAGCGCAGCCCCCGGGTCCTCGCGCGGGCCGCGGACGACTTCGCGCAGGTGGTCGGCGACATGCCGCAGCTGCGCGGTGCGGGGTGCGTCGCCGTGTACGTGTCGCGACCGAAGGAGCCGGGGACGATCCCGCTCATCGAGCGCCTCTCCCAGCGTGGCGTGGAGGTCCTCCTGCCGGTGCTCGGCGCGGGCCTGCAGCGTGACTGGGCCTGGTACACCGCCACGGAGGACTTCGCGGTCCGCGCCCCGGGCCGCCCGCCGGAGCCCGCCGGCCCGCCGCTGGGGGCCGACGCCCTCGCCGAGGCCCAGGTCATCGTGGTGCCCGCCCTCGCCGTCGACACGTCCGGGGCACGGCTCGGCCAGGGCGGCGGGTGGTACGACCGGGTCCTCGCGCACGCGAACCCCGCGGCGCCGACGGTGGGGATGGTCTTCCCGGAGGAGCTCTACGACGCGGCCGTCCGTCCCCTCCCGCAGCAGGAGCACGACCGCCCCATCGACCTGGTGGCGACGACGGCAGGCTGGCAGCGGCTGGTCGAGGTCTGACGCCGGGCCCTCACCGCTCGCCGGCTCCCACGACGGGCCGTCGGGTCAGTCCGCGGGCCGCAGCGTGAGCTCGTGGTCGGACGCCTCCGCGACGGCCTGGCGGGAGAACGGCCACGGGAAGGTCTCGCCGGCGGCCCAGGCGCCGAACTGGTTCGTGTAGTGGACGCTGCCGGGGTGCCCCGACGTCCCGGTCATGGTCACCCACGTGGACGCGTCCAGGTCACCGAGGTCCACGACCATGCGGATCACCGGCGCGGCAGTGACGGCGAAGCTGCCCGACGACGCGTCCCACGCCGTCGCGTTGACGATCGAGGACCCGCCGGAGACGCCCTCGGGCGTCGGGTTGACGAGCCGGCGCACCGGGTCGGGGACGCCGGACCCACCGAGCACCGGGTGCTGCGGCGCGGCGACGTGCACGGAGCCCCAGCGCCACTCGGTGGCGTTCTTGCCGAGGTCGACGGTCAGGCGCAGGCGCGCGCTCTCCAGCGCCCGGGACAGGATCTCGTCCCGGCTCTCCACGACGTTGACGGTCCGGCGGTCGTCCCACCAGGAGTTCGACGGGTCGTCGAGCAGGTCCTCCACGACGCCGAGCCAACGGCTGCCCCCGTCGGGCCACTGGCTCTCCGGCAGGTCGTCCCAGAAGGTCAGCTCCAGGAGGGTCGCCCAGACCGCGGCGAAGTACGCGGCGGCGGCCGAGTCGGTGTCGTTGCGCCGGTCCCACTCGCGCAGCAGGTCCACGCCCTGGCGGGTGAAGTCGTCGGCCACCGGGGTGCTGAGCAGCTGCGGGACGAGCACCTCGGCGTACGGGTTGGCGTCGTCGAGCTGCATCGCGGTCGCGAGCTCCACGTCGACGGGCGTGCCGTCCGCGATCGCGTCCTCCAGGAGCTCGCGGATGCGCTGGGAGCGGTAG
Source organism: Actinotalea sp. (assembly GCA_014360395.1). Classification (GTDB taxonomy): domain Bacteria; phylum Actinomycetota; class Actinomycetes; order Actinomycetales; family Cellulomonadaceae; genus Actinotalea. The sequence goes on along the minus strand of JACIXM010000533.1, from coordinate 7,204 downwards.
CCGCGGTCCCAGTCGTTCGTCAGGTACGGGCCCTGGCCCGGCGCCGTCACCGCCTGGTTCGCGGCGACCACGAACCCCTCGGGCGGGTCCACGACCGCCGGCATGTCCTCCGGGGCCACCCAGCCCTGCCAGTCGTACCGGGAGTCCCAGCCCGGGCGCGGCCAGGACCCGTCCGACGGCACCGGCCCGTCGGGGACACGGGCGCGGACCGGGATCCGGCCCGGTGCCTGGTAGCCGATCCGCCCGTCGGTCGTCGCGAAGACGATGTTCTGGGCCGGGACGTCGAAGAGGGCGGCGGCGCGGGCGATGTCGGTCTCGTCACGGGCCGTGGCGAAGGCGAACACGGCGTCGGCGGTGCGGCCCGGCTCCAGCGCGGTCCAGGCGAGTGCGACCTCGGTGGAGCGGCGGACGCCGTCGGCGGTCGGCGACGACGACGCCCGGCCGACGGCCTCCAGCACGTCGGACACGATCGGCCCGTGGCCGGTGCTGCGGACCTCGATCTCGACGGGCTCGCCGCCGTTGACCTCGATGACCTCGGTGCGCACCTCGAGCGGGCGGGCCTGCCCGTCGTGCAGCCAGGTGCCGTCCTGCCGGTTCGTCCGTTCGAGGAAGAAGTCCGTGACGTCCGCGCCCATGTTCGTGATGCCCCAGGCGAGCTCGGCGTTGTGACCGATGATCACGCCGGGGAAGCCGGCGAAGGAGAAGCCGGACACCTCGAACGGGCAGGCCGGGCCGACCTCCCGGCAGTGCAGGCCCACCTGCGTGAAGACGCCGGGCGCGGAGATGCCCAGGTGCGGGTCGTTGGCCAGCAGCGGCGCCCCGCTCGCGGTGTGCTCGCCCGAGACGACCCACGAGTTGGAGCCGATGCCCTCGCCCTCCCCCAGCAGCGTCGGCACCGCCGCGAGCGCCTCCTCGACCCGGGTGAGCGCACGCCGCAGCTCCGGCGACAGCAGGGCAGCCTCGCCGGGGGCCGTGGCCGCGGCCTCGGCGGCCTCCTGCGGGGGCAGGATCGGCAGGTTGGTCTCGTAGGGGTACGGCGGGAAGAGCTCGGCGACGCGGTCCACGTCGCGCACCGTCCCGAAGCTCACCGCGCGGGCCAGCTCCCGGTCGTAGTTGCTGCGCAGGTCCCAGGCCATGGCCTTGAGCCACGCGAGCGAGTCGACGGGCTCCCACGGCTCGGGATCGTCGAGGTCGACCCGCGCGGACAGGACGGCGTACTCGACGCCGAGGGCGTCCAGCGGACGGTCCGCGAGGTAGGCGTTGACACCCTGCGCGTACGCCTCGAGGTGCGCGCGCGTCTCCGGCTCCAGCAGGGCCCACTCCTGCTCGGCGACCCGCCGCCAGCCGAGGGTGCGGATGACCGAGTCGGCGGCGAGCGCGGCGGGGTCCTGCCCCACGAGCTCCGACAGCCGGCCGGCTGTGACGTGCCGGCGGTAGTCCATCTCGAAGAACCGGTCCTGGGCGTGGACGAACCCCTGGGCGAGGAACAGGTCGTGCGCGGAGTCCGCATAGATCGTGGGGACCCCGCGGTCGTCCCGCAGCACCGTGACCTCGGCCTCCAGGCCGGGGACCGCGAGGGTGCCCGTGTGCTGCGGCAGGGGGCGGCGCACCACCGTCCCGGCCACCGCGACGACCGCGACCAGGGCCACCACGAGGGTCGCGGCGAGAGCGATGACGGTGGTCCGGACGACACGACGACGGGGCACGGCCCGAGGGTACCCGGGCCCCTGGCGCGAGGGGTGTGCACGCCCTCGGCCGCGCCGTACCATTGGCACTCGGAAGGGTGGAGTGCCAGCGCCTCGCCGCGCACGGGCGTCGTCGGCCCGGGGCCACCCAGGACGAGACCTTGGAGGACAGCGTGCCGACCTACAGCTACGCGTGCACCACGTGCGACCACCGCTTCGACGCCCAGCAGTCGTTCTCCGACGACGCCCTGACCGAGTGCCCGCAGTGCTCGGGCCGCCTGCGCAAGCTGTTCAACGCCGTCGGGGTCGTCTTCAAGGGGTCCGGGTTCTACCGCACCGACTCCCGCTCGTCCGGCTCGTCCTCGACGAGCGGCAGCACGGCGTCCTCCTCCTCCGGCACGACGAGCGGGTCGTCCTCCTCCGGCGGCTCCTCCTCGTCGTCCACCCCGGCCGCCACGCCCGCCGCGAGCTGACCCCGGCCGCGGGCGCGCCGTCCACAGGCCCGCTCCGCTGCCCGCCACCCACCGCATCCCCCGGACCTCGCCGCCGCCGTCGGGGCCCGGCGTGATCGTGGCGTGATGAGCATCGCGCCCGCTCCGTGGCCGACCGACGGAGCCGGTCCGCCGGACGCGTGGGCGGCCCCCTCGCCGCTCGGACCGGCCCCGCCCGACCCGCCCGCCGCCCGCCTGCGTGTCGCCGTGTGGCGCGCACGCCCGACGCTGGCCGCCCTGGCGGTCGTGGGTCTGGTCCTCGTCGCCGCCCGCCTCGCCGCGCCGCCTCCGGCGCCGACCGTGCCCGTGGTCGTCACCGCGGTCGACGTGGCCGCCGGCGCGACGCTGGACGCGGCGGCGCTGCGGGTGGTCGCGGCACCGCCCGGTGCCGTGCCCGACGGCGCTCCCCGGACGGTGGACGCCGTCGTGGGTCGGGAGGCGCTGGTCCCCCTCCCGGCGGGCCTGCCCGTGGTCGCGGAGGTCCTCGCCGGGGAGCGCTTCGCCGTGCCCGCGCCGCGCGGCACCGTCGTCGTCGCCGTCCGCCTCGCGGACCCGGCCGTCTCCGGGCTGCTGCGACCCGGTGACCGCGTGGACCTGGTGACGGCGGCGACGGGCGCGGCGCAGCCGGTGGCCGCCGACGTCGTCGCGCGCGGCGCCCTGGTGCTGGACCGCACCTCCGTGACGGCGACGACCGGCCCGCTGGGACTCGGGTCCGCCGACGGCGGGGCCGTGCTGACCGTCGTGGCGGTCCCGCCCGAGGACGGCCGACGCCTCGCCGCCGTCGTCGGGTGGGCGGACCTGGGCGCCGTGCTCGTGGGGTGATCCGACCCGTGGCCCCGTCGCCGCAGCGGCAGGGGCTCCCGTTACGGTGCTGCCGCACCCCGGTGGCCGGGGACCGCCCCGAACGAGAGGACAACCGGATGCTGCAGGGCTTCAAGGACTTCATCATGCGGGGCAACGTCATCGAGCTCGCGGTGGCGGTGGTCATCGGCACGGCCTTCACCGCACTCGTGACGGCGGTGGTGGACGGGCTCATCAACCCCCTCATCGCCGCGGTCGGCGGCAGCAGCGACCTGTCGGACACGTGGACCGTCCCCCTGGGCACCGGAGCTCAGGCCTCGCAGCTCGCCTTCGGCCTCGTCATCGGTGCGGTCCTCAACTTCCTCGTCATCGCGGCGGTCGTGTACCTCCTCGTCGTCCTGCCGATGAACCGGCTCGCGCAGCGTCGGCGGGCGGGCCAGGAGCCCGAGCCGCCGGCGCCGACGGAGGACGTCCTGCTGCTGCAGGAGATCCGGGACCTCCTCGCCGCACGTCGGGAGGTCTGAGCCGGTTCACCAGTGCGGCGGGACCTCGCGCAGGATCCGCTCGTCGTCGTCACCGCCGGGGCGCTCGCCCCAGCCCTCGTCCGTGTCGTCCCGGCTGCGGCCGAGGGCGTCCGGGACCGCCGCCTCCGTCGGCGCCGTCCCGCCGACGGCGCGGCGGTGACGACGGCGCCGGGCCGGTCCGGCGTCCGGGCCCCCTGCCGTCGCCGGCGTACCCGTGGTCCCGGGACGGTCGACAGGCTCGGCTCGGTCGTCGTTCACCCGCCCATCGTCGCGCACCGGCCGGACCACCCACGCGCCGGCCGCCCCTGCGCCACCGGTCAGCGGTGGGTGTGGTCCTCGTCAGCGGGCCCGGCGCACGGCGGCCTCGACCACCGCGTCGATCCGCGCCCCTCGGCGGGTGACGCCGAGCTCCTCCCGCAGGGCTGTGGCCAGCTCCGCGTCGTCCCGGCTCCGCCCGTCCGCGCGGATCCAGACCACCAGGTCGTCGAGCTGGTCGTCCGTGTAGGCGTTGGCCGGCAGGCCTCGCTCGACGTCCGGGCGGGGCCCGCGCGGCGTCGGTACCGCGGAGACCACGGCCACGCCCGTGTCGACGCGGGAAGGACCGGCGGCCCGGTCGCCGTGCGGGGCGTCCGTCGCCACCGCGGCACCGGCGTCGTCTCCGGCACCGCTCTCGTCCGCGGCACCGTCGGCGTCCGCCGAGGGCGTGTCGGCATCGTCGGCGTCGGCCGAGGGCGCGTCGGCACCGTCGGCGGGGGCACCGTCGTCGAGGGCGTCGTCGTCGAGGACGCGGGCCGGGACGCGCACGACCGGACGCGCGGCGCGCACGGCCGCACGACGGCGCGCCGCCTCGGCCGCAGCCTGGGCGATCGCCTCCGCCTCTCCGGAGGGGTCGAGGAAGACCGCTGCGGACCACACCTGCGCGACGGTCCAGCCGAGGCGCTCGAGGCGCTCGGCGACCTGGCGGTCCCGCACCCGCACGCTCGGCTCGCCCACGTAGGTGTCGTCGTCGGTGAGCACCGCGACGAGCCACTCGTCCGGCACGTCGGGGTGGCCGACGACCAACGGGAGGTGCGCGCCGCCGGGGACACCGTGGTGCAGCTCCACCGCCAGCCCCATGCGCCACAGCCGCTCGGCGAGGTCGAGCACCAGGCGGTCCGGCTCGGGTCCGCCGTCGGGCGCCACGCGGCGGTGCTCGGCGGCCGCGGCGGTGCGCTCCGCCGCCAGCACCAGGAGGTCGCGCAGGGCGACGGCGCCGGGCGCCCGCAGCCGCTCGGGGTCCAGGTCGTCCGCGCCGAAGCAGGCCACGACGGTCAGGCGGTGCCGGGTCGCCCCCAGGGCCTCCAGGAGGCGCCCGTCCCCGCCGGGCTCGCTGAGCGCGCCGAAGCGGTGGAGGACGCGGCCGTGCGGCGTCCGCCCGAACCCGAGGGACAGGACGACGGCGTCACGGGACAGGCCCTGCGTCGCGCCGGCCTCGGCGACGACGAACGGCTCGGAGCGGTCCGCACGGAAGAAGTGCTCCAGGGAGGGGTTCTGCCGGACCTCGGCCATCACCGCGTCGCGGACGCGGGTGGCGTGCACCGGTGACGCGGTGACCACGGCCAGCGACTCCTCCGGCCGCGTCAGCGCGTGCTCGGTGACCAGCTCCAGGACGTGGTCGACCTCCGCCTGCGTCGACTCCACGGCGCCCTGCGCGTTGGGCATGCCGACACCGTCGACGACGTCGAGCCGCAGGAGGGCCTGCGTGGCGGGCAGGGGTGTCGCCGTCAGCATCCCGGCGTACCCGTGCTCGCCGAGGAAGGCGGTCAGGTAGGGGTCACGGCGGGACGCGTCCGCGTGGAGGGCCAGCGTCGGCAGCACCTCCGCGAGCGCCGGGAGCGCCGTGCCGCTGGCCGACCGGGTGTCACCGACGACGAGGACCTGGCGTCCCCGGGCGAGGGCCGGGACGACCACCTCGAGGGGCAGGTGCCCGGCCGCGTCGAGCACGACGAGGTCCTCGCCCCGGTGCGCGGGCAGCAGCTGGGGCACGAGCATGGGCGAGGCGACCAGGCACGGGCGCAGGTGGCGCACGACCCTCGGGTAGCGCTCGACGGCGGTGCGCAGGCCGCTGAAGCGGTGCTCGACCAGCTCGGCGAACAGCCCCTGGGCCTCCTCGTCGGCGCCGCGCAGCCGGGTGCGCAGCAGCTCACGCGCCCCGGCCAGGCCGAGCAGCGCGCGGTCGCGCAGGTGCCGCCGGTCCAGGGTGCGGAACTCGGCGACGAGCCGCGCCAGGGCCGTCCCGTCGTAGCCGGCGAGGGCCGGGTCCTGGCGCAGGATCTCCTCGAAGACGCTGGTCCACCAGGCCAGGTCGAGCTCGGCGGCGACCGAGCCGGGGCCGACCTGACGGTCCTCCAGGTCCTCCACGAGCGCCCCGAGGCCCTGCCGCGCCAGGTTGCGCAGGAGTGCGGTGCGCTCGGGGAGGACCTCCAGCGCGACCTGGTCGTTGCGCAGCCGCTGGAGCCTGCCGGTCAGGCCCGCCCAGGACAGGTGCGTGAGGCGGTCGTCCCCCGTCAGGCCGAGCGTCGCGTCCAGCGCCTCCAGGTGCGTGACGAGCTCGGCGTTCTCCTCCTCGATCTCCGCCAGCCCGGCCGGGACACGGGGCCAGCCGCCCGCCGGGCAGTGCGCCTGCCACACCTCGCGCTGCTCCTGGACGTGGACGAGCGCTGCGTGCAGGTCCTCCACGGGGCGCCCCGGCCGCAGGAGGTCCTTGGCCTGCTTGCGCAGGCGGCGGCGCACCATGCCGCTCATCTCGATGCCACGTTCCGCCCGCCACGCCGACGTCGCGGTCGCCGCGACGAGGTCGGCGGCGGTCCGCTCGAACACGAGGGGCTGGAAGACGTCGAGAGCGCTGCGGACCTCCGCGAGCATGGTCAGCTGCTCGCTCCACTGCGCGGGCGTCTGCGCGACCACCAGACCCGTCGCCTCCGCCACCCGCTCCGCCTCGGCCGTGACCCGCGGCACCACGGTGTCGAGCAGGGTCTCGACCCGGCGCAGCGCCTCACGGGCGCGATCGGGCGTGAGGAGGTCCGCGCCGTACCAGGCGCTGGAGCGGGTGGCGGCGGAGAACGCGCCCAGGGCGGCCACCCGGACGAGGTCGGCGGCCGCCTGCGCGCGCCGCTCAGGGGTCAGGGACTCGGCGACGGCGGTGCTGAGCCGCACCGTCGTCTGCGGGCCCGGGCGCGTCGAGGTGAGGCGGGCCAGCGCCTGGAGGGCGTCGTAGGCCGAGGCGTCCCACGGGCGGCGGGGGCGGTGCAGGCCCTCGATGTAGCCGGCCAGGCGGCGGCGCCGGTCGAGCAGCTCTCGCTGCACGACCGCGACCTGCTCCTGGGGGACCGCGACCGGCTGGACGGTCATCGCGGCGAGAAGACGGGACGCCGCCTGCTGGCGCCAGCCGGAGTCCGGGGCGACGTCCAGGACGAGCTCGTCCAGCCCCAGGGCGGCGAGGCGCTCGACCAGGGCGTGGCCGGCGCGTCGGTGACCGGCCACGTACAGGACGGTCCGGCCGGTCGCGGCCGCGTCCGCGACGACGGCGGCGAGCGTCCCGGCGACGTCGCTGCCCGGCGGCGCGTCCAGGAGCAGGTGGTGGCCGGCGGCGAGCGCGTCCAGGACCCGCACCTGGGCCGGGTCCAGGTCGCCGACACCCCATTCCTGCTCCAGCGGCCGGTCG
>JACIXM010000532.1 GCA_014360395.1 Actinotalea sp. | reverse complement strand
ACCGATGCCCGGACCGTGGTGGGCCTGGCAGGGCGCCCGACGAAGGAGGGCGCCGGGGGGCCGGGCATCGGTCTCCCGACCCCCGGCCCCCCGGCGGACAAGCACCTCAGGAGCGAGGCTTCTCCCGCATCTCGAACGTCTCCACGACGTCGTCCACCTGCAGGTCGTTGAACGACCCCAGGCCGATGCCGCACTCGTAGCCCTCGCGGACCTCGGTCGCGTCGTCCTTGAACCGCTTGAGCGACTCGATCGAGAGGTTGTCCCCCACGACCGTGCCCCCGCGCAGGACGCGCGCCTTGGCGTTGCGGCGGATGACGCCGGAGCGCACCAGCGAACCGGCGATGTTGCCGAACTTGCTGGAGCGGAAGATCTCGCGCACCTCGGCGGTGCCGAGCTGCACCTCCTCGTACTCCGGCTTGAGCATGCCCTTCAGGGCCGCCTCGACGTCGTCGATCGCCTGGTAGATGACCGAGTAGAACCGGACGTCCACGCCCTCGCGCTCCGCGAGGTCCTCGACGCGCTCGGCGTACTTGACGTTGAACCCGAGGATGATCGCGTTGTCGACCGTCGCGAGGTTCACGTCGTTCTGCGTGATGGCGCCGACGCCGCGGTGGATGACGCGCAGCGCGACCTCCTCGCCGACGTCGATCTTGAGCAGCGCGTCCTCGAGGGCCTCAACGGCACCGGACACGTCGCCCTTGAGGACGAGGTTGAGGGTCTCGACCTTGCCCTGCTGCAGGGCGCTGGTGAAGTCCTCGAGGCTGATCCGCTTGCGGCGGCGAGCCAGGAGCGCGGCCCGCTCGGCGGCCTCGCGCTTCTCCGCGATCTGCCGGGCGGTCCGGTCGTCCGGGGCCACGAGGAACGTGTCACCGGCGCGCGGGACCGACGTCAGGCCGAGGACGAGGACCGGACGCGCCAGGGTGGCCTCGGTGACCGTGTCGCCGTGCTCGTCGAACATCGCCCGGACGCGGCCGTGCGCCGTGCCCGCGACGATCGCGTCGCCCACCCGCAGCGTGCCGGACTGGACCAGCACGGTCGCGACCGCACCGCGGCCCTTGTCGAGGTTGGCCTCGACCGCGACGCCACGCGCGTCCTTGTCGGCGACCGCCCGCAGGTCCAGGGACGCGTCCGCGGTGAGCAGGACGGCCTCGAGCAGGTCGTCGATGCCCATCCGCTTGAGCGCCGAGATGTCGACGAACATCGTGTCGCCGCCGTACTCCTCGGCCACGAGGTTGTACTCGGTGAGCTGCTGCCGGATCTTCGCCGGGTTCGCGCCCTCCTTGTCGACCTTGTTGACCGCGACGACGATCGGCACGCCGGCCGACTGCGCGTGGTTGAGCGCCTCGATCGTCTGGGGCATGACGCCGTCGTCGGCGGCGACCACGAGGATCGCGATGTCCGTCACCTGGGCACCACGGGCACGCATGGCGGTGAACGCCTCGTGGCCGGGGGTGTCGATGAAGGTGATCGCCCGGTCCTCGCCCTCGTGCGTGGCGTGGACCTGGTACGCGCCGATGTGCTGCGTGATGCCGCCGGCCTCGCCGGCCACGACGTCCGCGGAACGGATCGCGTCGAGGAGCTTGGTCTTGCCGTGGTCGACGTGACCCATGACCGTGACCACGGGGGGCCGCGGGGTGAGGTCCTCGTCGCTCTCGGCGGCCTCCTCGGCCTCCAGGTCGATGTCGAAGGACTCGAGCAGGACCCGGTCCTCCTCCTCGGCGGAGACCATCTCGACGACGTAGCCGAGCTCGGCCGCCAGCGTGCCGAAGGTGTCCTCGTCCAGGGACTGCGTGGCCGTGGCCATCTCGCCGAGGTGGAAGAGCACCGTCACCAGGCTCGCCGGGTTCGCGTCGATCTTGTCGGCGAAGTCGTTCAGCGAGGAGCCGTGGCGCAGGCGGATGACCGTCTTGCCGTCACCGCGGGGCACCTGGACGCCGCCGAGCGACGGCGCCTGCATCTGCTCGAACTCCTGGCGCTTCGCCCGCTTGGACTTGCGCCCGCGGACCGGACGACCGCCGGCACGACCGAAGGCGCCCTGCGTGCTGCCGCGACCGGCACCGCCGGGACGACCGCCGCCGCCCGGACGACCGCCGAAACCGCCGCCGCCACCGGGACCGCCCGGACGACCGCCGCCGCCACCGGGTCCACCGGGACGACCGCCACCACCGGGACGGCCACCGCCGCCGCCAGCGCCGGGTCGGCCGACCGAGGTGCGCCCGGGCATCATCCCGGGGTTCGGACGGGGGCCACCGGGTCCGGCAGCGGGAGGCCGCGGCCCACCGGGCCGCTCGCCCGCACCGTCACGGCTGCCGCCGGGCCGGGGCATGCCCTGGCTCGGGGCGAACGGGGTGTTGCCGGGCCGCGGACCACCGGGGCGCGGACCGCCCTGGCGCGGCATGCCCTGGCTGGGCGCGAACGGGTTGTTGCCCGGACGCGGGCCACCGGGGCGCGGACCACCCGGACGCGGACCCGCGGCCGGCGCGCTGGGCGCCGGGCGGGG
>JACIXM010000531.1 GCA_014360395.1 Actinotalea sp. | reverse complement strand
CGGCGCACGATGGCGCCGCCGTCCTGCCCGGCGGTCAGCCGGCTGCCCGGCTCACCCGGGCCCACCAGCGGGAGGTTCAGGGGCACCTCAGGCCTGGTCCCCCTCGGCGGCCGCGCCGCCCTCGGTCTCCTCGACCACGGCGTGCAGCGACAGCTTGCCGCGCGGGTCGATCTCGCCGATCTCGACCTGGACCTTCTGGCCGATCGACAGCACGTCCTCGACGTTCTCGACCCGCTTGCCGCCGACGAGGCGACGGATCTGCGAGATGTGCAGCAGGCCGTCCTTGCCCGGCGTCAGCGAGACGAACGCACCGAACGACGTCGTCTTGACCACGGTGCCGACGAAGCGCTCGCCGACCTCGGGCATGTGCGGGTTCGCGATGGCGTTGATCGCCGCGCGGGCCGCCTCGGCGGACGGGCCGTCCGTCGCGCCGATGTAGACCGTGCCGTCGTCCTCGATGGAGATGTCCGCGCCGGTCTCGTCCTGGATCTGGTTGATCATCTTGCCCTTCGGGCCGATGACCTCACCGATCTTGTCGACCGGGACCTTGACGGTGATCACGCGCGGGGCGAACGGCGACATCTCGTCCGGGGTGTCGATCGCCTCGGCCATGACGTCGAGGATGTGCAGACGCGCCTCCTTGGCCTGCGTCAGCGCGCCGGCGAGGACGTCGGCCGGGATCCCGTCGAGCTTGGTGTCGAGCTGGATCGCGGTGACGAAGTCCCGGGTACCGGCGACCTTGAAGTCCATGTCACCGAAGGCGTCCTCGGCGCCGAGGATGTCCGTCAGGGCCGCGTAGCGGGTCTCGCCGTCGACCGTGTCGGAGACCAGGCCCATCGCGATGCCGGCGACCGGCGCGCGCAGCGGCACGCCCGCGTTGAGCAGCGACAGGGTCGACGCGCAGACCGAGCCCATGGACGTGGAGCCGTTGGAGCTCAGCGCCTCGGACACCTGGCGGATCGCGTACGGGAACTCCTCGCGGCTCGGCAGGACGGGCACGATGGCGCGCTCGGCCAGCGCGCCGTGGCCGATCTCGCGGCGCTTCGGCGAGCCCACGCGGCCGGTCTCACCGGTCGAGTAGGGCGGGAAGTTGTAGTTGTGCATGTACCGCTTGCGCGTCTCCGGCGAGAGCGTGTCGAGCTGCTGCTCCATCCGGAGCATGTTGAGCGTCGTCACGCCGAGGATCTGCGTCTCGCCGCGCTCGAACAGGGCCGAGCCGTGGACGCGCGGCAGCACCTCGACCTCGGCCGAGAGCGTGCGGATGTCCCGCAGGCCACGGCCGTCGATGCGGAAGCCGTCGGTGAGGATGCGCTGGCGGATGAGCTTCTTCTGGACCGCGCGGTAGGCGGCGGAGAGCTCCTTGTCCCGTCCCTCGAAGCGGTCCGCGAGCTCGGCCAGGACCTCGGCCTTGATCTCGTCGAGCCGGTCGTTGCGGGCCGTCTTGTCCGCGATCGACAGGGCCTCGCCCAGGCGCTCGGACGACGCCGCCTCGACGGCCTCGTAGGCGTCCGGCTGGTAGTCCGGGAAGAGCGGGAACTCCTGGGTCTCCTTGGCGTTGCCCGCCGCGAGCTGGGCCTGCGCCTCGCACAGCGCGCGGATGAACGGCTTCGCCGCCTCCAGTCCCTGGGCGACGACGTCCTCGGACGGCGCGGTGGCGCCCTCGTCCTTGATGAGGTTCCACGCCTTCTCGGGCGCCTCGGCCTCGATCATCGCGATGGCGACGTCGTCGCCGACGACGCGCCCGGCGACGACCATGTCGAAGGACGCGCGCTCACGCTCGGAGTACCGCGGGAAGGCCACCCACTGGTCGTCCACGAGCGCGATGCGCACGCCGCCGACGGGGCCGGAGAACGGCAGGCCGGACAGCTGGGTGGACATCGACGCGGCGTTGATCGCCAGGACGTCGTACGGGTCGTCCGGGTGCAGCGCCATGACCGTGACGACGACCTGGACCTCGTTGCGCAGGCCCTTGACGAAGAGCGGGCGCAGCGGCCGGTCGATGAGGCGGCAGGCCAGGATCGCGTCGGTGGACGGGCGGCCCTCACGACGGAAGAACGAGCCGGGGATCTTGCCGGCGGCGTACTGGCGCTCCTCGACGTCGACCGTCAGCGGGAAGAAGTCGAACTGCTCCCGCGGGTGCTTGCCGGCCGAGGTGGCCGACAGGAGCATCGTGTCGCCGTCGAGGTAGGCGGCGGCTGCACCGGCGGCCTGCTTGGCCAGGCGGCCGGTCTCGAAGCGGACGGTGCGGGTGCCGAAGCGGCCGTTGTCGATGACGGCCTCGGCGAACTGGATCTCGGGTCCCTCCACGGGAGCCCTCCTTGTCTCGAGGGCGCCCGCCTGGCGACGGTCTTCGATCGAGGTCCGCGGAGCCGGCTGGGCCGGTCGCTCTCCGCGGGCCACTACCGAGGACCGGGCACCGGTACGGGCGCGGGTGTGCGGTGGTGGTGCGCCGCCCGCTCGGGAGGCCGTGAACGGTGCCCACGATCCCCGACCGGGCGGGTGTCAGGCGCCGGCGCGCGGAGCCTGACACCGGACCAGCCCGGACCCTGGGGGTCCGGGCTGGTCCGGGACGATCAGCGGCGCAGGCCGAGGCGCTCGATGAGGCTCCGGTAGCGCTCGATGTCGACCTTCTGCAGGTAGCCGAGGAGGCGGCGGCGCTGGCCGACGAGGAGGAGCAGGCCACGACGCGAGTGGTGGTCGTGCTTGTGCTCCTTGAGGTGCTCGGTGAGGTCCTTGATCCGCTGCGTCAGCAGCGCGACCTGGACCTCCGGGGAGCCCGTGTCGTTCTCGGTCGTGGCGTACTCGGTCATGATCCGCTGCTTGGTGGCGGCGTCAAGAGGCACAGGCTCTCCATCCGGGTCGTTGCGCGGTGCTCCGGGGCATGTCCACCCGGGCGCTCTGGGTCCGCGGCCGTTCTGACGGCGCAGCGATCCTATCAGGCGGCCGGCGAACCCCCGACGCTGAGCGGACCGTCGGCGAGCACCTCGCGGGTGCGGGCCACGTCGACCGCCATCTGCTCGACGAGGGCCTCGGCGGAGTCGAACCGCAGGGTGGGCCGCAACCGGTCCGTCAGCTCCACGACGACCTCCTCGTCGTACAGGTCGAGGTCGGTGCGGCCGGGCACGTGCGCCTCGAGCCGCCGATGCACGCCGTCGAAGGTCGGGTTGGTCCCGATCGACACCGCGACCGGCAGGAGGCCGTCCACCTCGTCCGGCCCCAGGGAGACGCGCCGCAGCCAGCCGGCGTAGACGCCGTCGGCGGGCACCATCCCCGACGTCCCGCCGAGGTTGGCGGTGGGGTAGCCCAGCTCCCGCCCGCGCGCGTCGCCGTGGACGACGACGCCGCGCACCCGGTGGGGGCGCCCGAGGATCTCCGCCGCCGCCTCGACGTCCCCGGCACCGAGCAGCTCGCGCACCCACGTGGAGGACCACCGCCGCTGGGTCGGGGCGGTGCCGTGCACGTCGTCCAGGACGTCGACCTCGAAGCCGTGCCGGCGGCCGAGGTCGACCATCGTCGACAGGTCGCCGCTGTTGTCCCGCCCGAACCGGACGTCGTGCCCGACGACGACGCGCACCGCGCCGAGCGCCTCGACCAGGTAGCGGCGCACGAAGTCCTCGGGCGTCGTCCGGGCGAAGTCCAGCGTGTACTCGACGAGCAGCACGGCGTCGAGCCCGGTCTGCGCCAGCAGCTCGAGCCGGTCGACCACGCCGGTCAGCAGCTCCGGGGCGGTCTGCGGACGGTGCACCTGCAGCGGGTGCGGGTCGAAGGTGACCGCGACCGCGCGCCCGTCGACGGCGCGGGCCGCGGCGACCATGCGGGCCAGGACGCTGCGGTGACCCCGGTGGACGCCGTCGAAGTTGCCGATCGTGACGACCGACGGGCCCACGTCCCGCGGGACCCGGTCCACGTCCGTCCAGCACTCCATGCGTTCTCCCTCTGCGGGCCGGCGGGCCCGTCTCGTTCCTCGACCGGGCCAGCCTGCCATCCTCCGGGCGATGGCCGCACCGACCGGCCGCTCAGGCCGGGCGCTCAGGCCGGGCGCAGCACCAGCACCGGGCGCGCGGCGCCGTCGTCGTCGGTCAGCAGCGCGACGAGGCCACCGTCCGGGGCGAACGCCGCCACGGGCACCTCGGGCGTGCCGGCCGGGCCACCGTCTGCCGTCCGGATCCGCTTGCCGTAGCTCAGCGCCGTCGCCTCCTCGGCGCTCAGCGTGCGCGCGGGGAACGTCGCGCGGGCGGCGTCCTCCAGCGGCAGGACGGTGAAGGAGCGCTCCAGGTCCTCCAGCGTCCGGGCAGCCGCGAGGCCGTAGCCACCGACGCGCGTGCGGCGCAGCGCCGTCAGGTGCCCGCCGACCCCGAGCGCCGCCCCCAGGTCGCGCGCGAGCGCCCGGACGTACGTCCCGGAGCTGCAGGTCACGGCCACGTCGACGTCCAGGGCCGGATTACCGGCGTGCTCGGCCTGGCGGGTCCCGAGGACCTCGAACCGGTGGACCACCACGGGGCGGGCCGCCAGCACGACGTCCTCCCCCGCCCGGACGCGGGCATAGGCGCGCCGGCCGTCGACCTTGATGGCGCTCACCGTGGAGGGCACCTGCTCGATGGGCCCGGTCAGGGGCGCGACGGCGGCGCGGACGTGCGCCTCGGTCAGCGCGCCGGCGTCGGTCGTCGCGACCGTCTCGCCCTCGGCGTCGTCCGTGGTCGTCGTCACGCCCAGACGCACCGTCGCCAGGTAGTCCTTGTCGGCGCCGACGACGTAGGTGAGCAGGCGGGTCGCCTTCTCCAGCCCCAGGACGAGCACGCCGGTCGCCATCGGGTCGAGGGTGCCGGCGTGGCCGACCTTGCGCGTGCCGGCGAGCCGCCGCACACGCGCGACGACGTCGTGGCTGGTCCACCCGGCGGGCTTGTCGACGACGACGAGGCCCGACGGCGCGGGTGTCACGGGCGGTCGCCGTCCTCGGCGTCGTCGGCGAGGTCGTCCTCGGGCCGGCGGTAGGGGTCGGCGTCGCCGGCGTACTGCGCGGACGCGGCCAGCGCCGCCAGCTCGGCGTCCCGCGCCGCGGCGCGCCGCAGGGTCTCCTCCAGGTGCCCCGCCGTCTCCGGGATCGCGTCGGCCACGAACTCCAGGGTCGGCGTGAGCCGGATGCCCACCTGCTTGCCGACCTCGGAGCGGATGAGGCCCTTGGCGCTCTCCAGCGCCGCGGCGGTGCCCACCCGGGCCTCCTCGTCGCCGAGCACCGTGTAGAACACCGACGCGTGCTGCAGGTCCCCGGTCACGCGCACGTCCGTCACGGTGACGAAGCCGAGCCGGGGGTCCTTCACCCGGGTGTCGAGCATCTGCGCCACCACCTGCTGGATCCGGTCGGCAACCTTCCGAGCCCGAGGATGATCAACCACGACGACCTCTCTTCCACCCTCCGCGAGGGCTGTCGCCGCTCGGGTGAGCGGCCAGAACGACTTGGCCCGCGGGCCTGGACGGCCCCGAGCGGGTACCCACGGTGACGCCGTGAGGGGGTCGGGAGACCGATGCCCGGACCGTGGTGGGCCTGGCAGGGCGCCCGACGAAGGAGGGCG
>JACIXM010000530.1 GCA_014360395.1 Actinotalea sp. | reverse complement strand
GCTCGACGCCGTGAGCGGCCGGCTCCTGGCCGGCCTGAGCACCCGAGTGCCCGGGCTGCTCGCCGGTGGCGGGTCGGCGGCGGGGATGGCGTTCATCGACGTCGACGACACGATCCGTGAGGTCCATGGCTGGGCCTGTCCGTCGTTCTGTGTAAGTGCATGACTGGTCTTCATGGTGTCAGGCCCGGTCCAGGCGGCCGGGGAACATCAGGTCGAACTGGTTCAGGGCGGCTCGCCAGGAGCCGGTGGCCAGGGAGCGGCCGGCGGTCTGGCGGGTGTGGTCGACGCCGATCTCGCGGCAGCCCAGGTAGAGCAGCTTGATCAGGGCGTCGTCGGTCGGGAAGTGTCCGCGGGTCTTGGTGATCTTGCGGAGCTGGTAGTTGATCGACTCGATCATGTTGGTCGTGTAGATGACCTTGCGGACCTCGGGCGGGAACTCGAAGAACGGGATGACGTGCTCCCAGGCCGCTTCCCACTGGCGTCGGATCGCTGGGTACTGACGTCCGATGTCGGAGTCGGTCCAGGCGTCCAAGGCGTCGCGGGCCGCGGCCTCGGTGGGCGCGGCGTAGATCGAGCGGAGCTGGGCGGCGACGCGCTTGCGGTCCTTGTAGTTGACCCAGCGCATCGAGGCCCGGACGAGGTGAACCACGCAGGTCTGCACGATCGCCTCGGGCCAGACCGCCGTGATCGCGGCCGGCAGCCCCACGAGGCCGTCGCAGACCACGATCAGGACGTCCTCGACGCCGCGCGCCTTGAGGTCGTTCATCACCCTCAGCCAGAACTTCGCGCCCTCGGTGTGCTCGACCCAGATCCCCAGGACCTCCTTGCGGCCCTCGACGTCGACGCCGACGGCCAGGTGAGCGGCCTTGTTGCGCACGGTGCCCTCGGTGCGGACCTTGCAGATGATCGCGTCGAGGAAGATCACCGGGTAGACCCGGTCGAGCGGTCTGGCCTGCCACTCGCGGACCTCTTCCAGGACGGCGTCGGTGATCGTGGAGATCAAGTCCGGGGAGACCTCGACGTCGTAGATCTCGGCCAGGTGGGCGCGGATGTCGCGCACCGTCATGCCACGCGCGTAGAGGCCGATCACGATCTTGTCGATGCCGTCCAGGCGCCGCTGGCCCTTGCGGACCAGCTGGGGCTCGAACGAGCCCGCCCGGTCCCGCGGGACGTCCAGATCGATCGTGCCGGCCTCGGAGTGCACCCTCTTCGACGTCGTGCCGTTGCGGGCGTTGCCGGCTCCGGCCCGCTCGTGGGGCTCATAGCCCAGGTGCTCGGTCAGCTCCTCGGCCAGCCCTCGCTCGAGGATCGCCTTCGTCATCTGCCGCAGCAGCCCGTTCTCCCCGAGCAGCTCCACACCCTGCTCGCGGGCCCGGGCCACCAGCTCCTCGGCCAGCACCGCATCCACGACCCCGGCCTCGGGCTGCGGTTCGCTGGGCTCGCGACCACGTCCCGCCATCCGTGCAGTCTCGGTCACATCGCTCATCACGTGTCCTCCCCGGACCGTCTCCACGGCCCAGCGTCGAAGTCACGCACTTACACAGAAGTCCCGACACGCCCCGACGTTGGGGACGTTCTTGCGCACCTTCACCCACGGTCACGTGCAACAGCTCGACCAGATCTCCGCCGGTCTGCTGGCCGGGCTGGCCGGGCAGGTCCCGGGCCTGCTCGCCGGCGGGCGCGAGGACGACGGCATGGTGTTCATCGACGTGGACGACACCATCCGCGCCGTCCACGGCTATCAGAAGCAGGCTGCGGGGTTCGGGTACTCCCGGGTCCGGGGTCTGAACGTGCAGCTGGCCACGGCCTGCACCCCGACCAGCGCGCCGGTGGTGTGCCGGGCCCGACTGCGCCGGGGGAACATCGCCTCCCACAAGGGTTCACCGCGGTTGCTGGCCCAGGCCATCACCACCACCCGCGCCGCCGGCGCCAAGGGGCGGGTCCTGGTCCGGGCGGACTCGGCCTACTACCTGCGCGCGTTCCTGGCCACGGCGGTGCGCCACGACGCGTGGTTCTCCGTCACCGCGCGAATGAACCCGGCCGTCGTGGGCGCCATCACCGCTATCGACGAGGACGCGTGGACCCCGATCGTCTACCCCAACGCGGTCTTCGACGCCCAGGTCGGTGCGTGGGTCTCCGACGCCCAGGTCGCCGAGGTCCCGTTCACCGCGTTCACCTCCCTGCCCAAGGCCCAGCAGATCACCTGCCGCCTGGTCGTGCGCCGGGTCCGCCGCCAGCAACCACGCACCTCGGACGGGTCCGTGCAGGGTGAGCTGTTCGCCGACTGGCGCCACCACGCGTTCGTGACCAACTCGACCCTGACCACCGTCGAGGCCGACGAACGCCACCGCGACCACGCGATCATCGAGCAGGTCATCGCCGAGCTCAAGGACGGGCCCCTGGCCCACCTGCCCTCCGGGAACTACGCCGCCAACGCCGCTTGGGTCGGGTTCGCCGCGTTGTCGTTCAACCTCGCCCGCGCCGCGTCCATCGCCGCCGCCATGGCCACCGCACGCTGGGCCACCCTGCGCCGACGCATCATCACCATCCCCGCCCGCCTGGCCACCACCGGACGCCGCCTCGTCATGCACCTACCCACCCACTGGCCCTGGGCACCAGCCTGGGCCGCGCTCTGGGACGCCGCGACCGGTCCCCCACCCGCCACCACCTGACCACCCGCCCCAACGGGCCCGACCGGAGAACCAGTGGAAAAGCCGGCCAGACCGGCGGCCCGACCACGCCCTCCACCCGCCAACCACCGACAATCCCGAGAATCAGGCCCGACCGAAAAGGCCCGGTGGATCAGGGCTCAGCGCGCCGGGCGGGAGGCGACCCTCAGCGGGCCGGGGGGAGGCGACGCCCTCAGCGCGCCGGGCGGGAGGCGGCGTCGTCGGCCCGGTGGGCGAGGTGGACCCGGGTCGCCGGGCAGGTGGGGTCGACGACGAGCTGCTCCAGGCGGCCGTCGAGGATGCAGGTGCAGCGTGTGGCGCTCATGGGGGCTCCGGGGCGGAGGGCGCTCAGCGGGTCGCGCTGCGTGGTGCGTGGGGCGGGTGCGGCAGACCGGTCGGGTCTCCTTCTCCTGTCGGCACCCCGGGCTCGGTCCATGAGGGGTCGGAGGTCCCGCGTCGCACGTCGCGGCACCTGGCGACCGGGCGCGTCCGGCTCGTTCGACCGGGACGTCCCGTGACGCTGCGCACAGTGGCGGGTCCACGGCGTGCCCGCGCGCCGGGCGCGGCTAGTGTTCGCTCGCCGCGG
This sequence comes from Actinotalea sp., assembly GCA_014360395.1. Classification (GTDB taxonomy): domain Bacteria; phylum Actinomycetota; class Actinomycetes; order Actinomycetales; family Cellulomonadaceae; genus Actinotalea. Next base: position 5,159 of record JACIXM010000530.1, on the reverse strand, counting down.
GGGATCGGTCCTCCTCGGATCGCATCCATCACCTCCCAGGAGACCCCTGCCATGCGTGTGTCCCGCGTCCTGCCTGCCCTCACCGTGGCGGCCCTGCTGCTGTCCGGCTGCTCCGCCGTCGAGGGGCTCACCGGCCCCGACGAGGCCGTGCGCGACACCGGTTCCGGCGAGATCACCGAGGCCTCCGAGGCCGACGCCTTCTCCGTCCGCGTCGGTGACTGCCTGTCGCTGCTGGAGAGCCCGGCCGCCGACGCCACGGAGATCGAGTCGCTGCCGACCGTGCCCTGCGGCGAGCCGCACGACAGCGAGGTCTACGCCGCGACGGAGCTGCCCGAGGGCGACTACCCCGGTGAGGAGGAGGTCGGCGCCGTGGCGGACGAGTTCTGCTACGACGAGTTCGAGGCGTTCGTGGGCACGTCGTACGAGGAGTCGGCGCTCGACTTCACGACCCTCTTCCCGACCGCCCAGAGCTGGGACGGCATGGACGACCGGGAGATCCTCTGCGTCGTCGTCGACGGCGAGGGCGGCGTCACCGGCTCGCTCCGTGACGCCGGTCGCTGAGCACCGACGCACCGCAGACCACGGCCGGGCCGATCCCCAGGACCGGCCCGGCCGTGGCTCGTCCGTCCCGGCCACGGCTCCCCCCGGCGGCGGTGTTCCCCGACGGCCGGCGGCGGAGTAGCGTCGAGGGGTACCCCGCCGCGGCGCGCGAGGGCCGGGCAGTGTCGCCCGGTCCGCGCGAGCCGCCGTCGAGCGCCTCGCCCCCGGCGTCCCGCTCCTGCGACGCGTGCGGGCGGGTCGCCCCGTCCTCCCGCCCCGGTCGCCCGCTCCGCCCGTCGTCGTCCCGTTCCTGACGACTCCGGAGGAGGAGTCATGCTCACCCAGCTGCACACCGTGCTGCCCGCCGCCGACCTGACCCGGGCCCGCGCGTTCTACCGCGACGCGCTCGGCCTCGAGCCGGACGAGACGCACGAGGGCGTCCTCGTCTACCACCTGGACGACGGCACCAGCTTCCAGCTCTACGAGAGCACCAGCGCCGGCCTCGGCCAGACCACCCAGATGGGCTGGCACACCGACGACCTCGAGGCCGAGATGGCCCGCCTGCGCGAACGGGGGGTGGTCTTCGAGGAGTACGACTACCCGGGCCTGCGGACGGTCGACGGCATCGCGACGTCGCCGGACATGCGGTCCGCGTGGTTCCGCGACTCCGAAGGCAACTTCCTCTGCATCAGCCAGACCCTGTAGGCCGCGCTCGCCGCCTCACCCGCGACCCGGAGGGCCGGTGGGGTTCTCGACCACCGGCCCTCCCGCACCTGGCGCCTGCTGTTCAGGCGAGGCCGAAGCGCCGGCGCACCTCGGCGACCTGCTCCGGATTGAGTTGCCGCTCGCCATCGATCTGCCGCACGAGCGCGGTCATCATCGCCGAGTACTCGAGCCGCTCCATGGCCAGGTACGCCGTCATGAGGTCGCCAGCCCACGTGAGCGCCCCGTGGTGCTCCAGCAGGCATCCCGGGTGCGTCCGAATGAACGGCTCGACCGAGTCCGGGACCTCGTCCGTCGAGGGCGTGGCGTACGGCGCGAGCGGGATCTCGGGCATCGCGACGACGCTCTCCGGCATCATCGCGCCGACGATCGCCTCGCCCTTGATCGCGAACGCGGTCGCGTAGGGCGGGTGCGCGTGCACGACGGCGCCGACATCGTCGGACACCTGGTAGGCCCGAAGGTGCATGCGGACCTCTGACGACGGACGCACATCGCCCTCACCGAGCTCGACCACCTCACCGCCGACCGTCACCACCGGCAGCATGGCCGGCGTCAGGTACCCCTTGCTCACCATGGTGGGGGTGCACAGCACATTGCCGTCGGGCAGACGCACCGAGACGTTCCCGTCGTTGGCCGCCACGAGGCCGCGGGTCCACAGGTTCCGGCCGATCTCGCAGACCTGCTCGCGCAGCTCGGCCTCGGTCTGCCCGCCGCCGTGCCAGCGCAACGGTGAGGTGGTCGTCGGCACGGTCAGTCCTCGGCCCCGCCGGACAGCTCCCTGTACAGGGCGTGCGCGTCCGCGGGAGAGGTCCCGTCGTGCACGACCGCGTGCACCGCCTGGATCATCGCCTCCGGCGCGGTGCGCTGGAAGATGTTCCGGCCCATGTCGACGCCGGACGCACCCTGGTCGACCGCCCGGTACGCCATGGTCAGCGCGTCCGCGGACCTCAGCTTCTTGCCCCCGGCCATGATGACAGGCACGGGGCAGCCAGCCGTGACCTGCTCGAAGCCCTCCTCGCAGTAGTACGTCTTGACGACCTGAGCGCCGAGCTCGGCGATGATCCGGGTCGCCAGGCCCAGGTAGCGGGCGTCGCGCGTCAGATCCTTGCCGACGGCGGTGACGCCGACGACCGGGATGCCGTACTGCAGGCCGGCGTCGACGAGCTGCGTCATGTTGTGCACGGACTGCGTCTCGTGCGGGCCGCCCACGAAGACCTGCACGGCGACGGCGGCCGCGTCGATCCGCGCGGCGTCGGCCATGTTCATGGCGATGCGCTCGTCCGACAGCTCCTTGAGGATCGAGGGCCCGCCGGACGCCCGCAGCACGAGCGCGTTGTCGACGTGCGCCGGGACGACGGACCGGAAGATCCCTCTGGTCGCCATGAGCGCGTCCGCGTAGGGGGCAAGGGGGACGATCGACAGGTCGACCCGCTCCAGGCCGCTCGTCGGGCCCTGGAAGTACCCGTGGTCGAATGCGAGCATGACCGTGCGGCCGTCCTCGCGGAACACACGGGCCAGCCGGTGGCGCATGCCGAAGTCCAGCTGGGCGGCGCCCTTGACGTGGAAGCCGCCCATGGTCTGCGGGCGGTCCAGCCCGTAGTCCTTAGCGTTGACGTTGCCTTCGAGGTCGGCCATGGCTGTGCTCTGCTCCTTCGTAGGGGGTGGGGACTCGCGACGCGGCGTCAGGCCGCGTCCGGGGGGACGGGGACGGCCTCGCCGGGCACCCACGGCACCGTGACGGTGTCGCCGGGGCTCGCCGGGGACTTGATGAAGACGCAGCGGAACGGCACGTCGCCGTCGTTGACGAGGTGGTGCATCTCGCCGGGCTCGCAGCGGAACACCTCATCGACGGTCATGGTGTGGCGCTCGGTGCCGTCGATCCACAGCGTGCACGTCCCCTCCAGCACGACGAACGACTCATCGCACTGCCGGTGCAGGTGGTTGGGCATCGACTGGCCCGGCTCGAGGCGCAGGACGCCGATGTCGCTCGTGGGGCCCTGAACCAGGTAGGCCGGTCCCCAGGTGCCGTGCCGGTACTCCGGGTCTCGCATGGATCCGCTCTGCATCGTGCGTCCTCTCAGATCACTCGCTCGTTACCGCCGTCGATCGGCACCTGGGCGCCGGTCGTGCAGGCGAAGGTGTCGTCCGCCATCGCGCGGACGAGGCGGCCGACGGCGGCGCTGGTGACCTCGGTGTGCAGGAGGTTCCGCCGCTTGTAGTCGTCCACGCTCATGCCGTAGTGCGCCGCGCGGGCGGCCAGCAGTTCCGGCGTCCACAACCCGGTGTCGAAGACGGCGTCGGGGTGCACGAGGTTGACCCGGATGCCGTCGGGGGCCCACTCCAGCGCCGCGACGCGCGACAGCTGGGTCAGCGCGGCCTTGGACGCCGAGTAGGCGGCCGCGCCCGGTCCGGGCGCGGCGACGTTCTTCGAGGCGACGACGACGACGCGTCCGCCCGTCGGAGCCAGCGCCAGCAGCGGGTGGATCCGGCCGTACAGGTAGGCGACGGCGTCGACGTTGACCGCCATGGTTCGCCGCCAGGTCCGAGGCGAGAGCTCTCCGAGCGGGCTGCTGGAGGGGAAGATCCCCGCGGCGACCACGACCACGTCCAGGCCGCCGAAGCGGTCGACTGCGGTGCGCAGCGCGGCGTCCACCGCTTCGGTGTCGGTGACGTCCACGCTCAGGCCGAGCCACTCGGGGGAGTCGAAGGCCGCCTGGCACGCGGGCGACACGTCCCAGCCGACGACGGCGGCGCCCGCCTCGAGCAGAGCCGCGGCGCAGGCCCGCCCGATGCCGGACGCGGCGCCGGTGACGAGCGCGACCTGCCCGGCGAGCGGGCGGGCGGGGTCCCGGCGGGTGGTCTTCGCCTGTTGCGGCGCCCAGTACTCCAGGTCGAAGACGTGCTCGGCCGACGGCGGCGCGTAGCCGCCGAGTGACTCGGCGGCGGTCACCACCGCCATGGTGTGGCGGTACACATCCGCCGCGGCGTCGGCCTCGCCCGCCGTGCGTCCGGCGGTCAGCATGCCCAGGGCAGGGTCGAGCACCACCCGGGGGGCGGTGTCGGTGAGCTCGGCGGGGACGGACGCGGTCCCGCGCCGGTCCCGGTGCTCCTCGACGTATGCGCGGTACGCCTGCGCGTACGCGTCGAGGTCGGTCCCGAACGCCGGCACGCGCCGCGTCCACACCACGTGGTCCGGGGTCATCGGGCCGCGGGCGGCTGCCTCGAGGAGCGCGGAGTCCGCGACGAATGCGCGGACCGGGGCGTCGTCGTGGCGGCGCACCACGAGGGGGCGTCCGGCGAGCTCGCTGAGATGGCGGCGCAGCGCCGCCAGCCGCACCGGGTCGGCCGGGGCGAGCGGTGGTGCGTCCGGGACGGCCCCCGCTGGGACGGCCGCGCGCGCGGCCGCGAGCACCGCGTGGTGGCGGCCGAGGGCCTCTTGCGGGTCCGCGCCGACCGTGAAGAGTCCGTGCTGAAGGACGACGAGCCCTTCGGTCCTCTCGTCCGCCTGCTCCGCCCACGCGGCGGCGCAGGCGGCGACGAGGTCGGGGCCGGGCATGGCGTAGTCGACGACGACGAGCCGGTCGCCGAGGAGCTCCCTCACCCGACGCTCACCGTCCACGCTGTCCGTCAGCGCGAGCAGCGCGTCCGCGTGGGAGTGCAGCACGGCGGTGTGCGGCAGGAGCGCGTGCACGAGCGTCTCGACGGAGGGATCCGGCGCTGCCGGGTCGAGCAGCGCACAGCGCAGCTCGTCCGCCAGGACGTCATCCGGGACGACGACGGGGGGCAGCAACTCGCGGAGGCGCTCGAGCCGCAGCGGGGCGAAGCCGTCCGGTCCGATCGCGGCCATGTCGTGGCCGCTGCCCTTGACGTGGAGCACGGGGACCTGGCGGCCGGTG
>JACIXM010000053.1 GCA_014360395.1 Actinotalea sp. | reverse complement strand
TGGGGATGAACCACACCTTGTTCGACTGCGTCCGGGAGATCTCCGGCAGCATCTGCAGGTACTGGTACGCCAGCAGCTTCGGGTCGGCGTCGCCGCGGTGGATGGCGTCGAAGACCTGGAGGATCGCGCGTGCCTCGCCCTCCGCGTTGAGCACCGCCGCCTGCGCGGAGCCCTCCGCGCGGAGGATCGCCGCCTGCTTCTCGCCCTCGGCCGTGAGGATCTGGGACTGCTTGACGCCCTCGGCCGTGAGGATCGCCGCGCGGCGGTCGCGCTCGGCGCGCATCTGCTGCTCCATCGCGCCCTGCACGCTCTGGGGCGGGTCGATCGAGCGCAGCTCGACGCGGTTGATGCGCACGCCCCAGCGACCGGTCGCCTCGTCGAGCACCCCGCGCAGCTGGCCGTTGATCTGGTCGCGGCTGGTGAGGGTCTGCTCGAGGTCCATGGAGCCCACGACGTTGCGGAGCGTGGTGACGGTGAGCTGCTCGATGCCCTGGATGTAGTTGGCGATCTCGTAGACGGCCGACTTCGGATCGGTGACCTGGAAGTAGATGACCGTGTCGATGCTCACGACGAGGTTGTCGGAGGTGATCACCGGCTGCGGCGGGAAGGACACGACCTGCTCGCGCAGGTCGACGTTGGCACGCACGCGGTCGATGAACGGCACGAGGATGTGCAGGCCGGCGTCGAGGGTGCGGGAGTAGCGTCCCAGGCGCTCGATGATCATCGCGCGGGCCTGCGGGACGATCCGCACGGCCCGGATGAGGCTCACGATGACGAACAGCGCCACCAGGCCGAGGACGAGCACGAGGACGAGCTGGTTGGCGCTGATGGTCGGGCTTTCGATCATGTTCTCTCCGGGTCTCGACGAGCTCGGACGGTGCGGCCGGCCGGCGCTCGCCGGCCGCCGCGGGGCGGTCAGGGGGTCATGGGGAGGTCCCCGGCGCCTCGGGCGGGTCCGCGCCGGGCGCCTGCAGCGGCCCGACGACGGCGGTGGCGCCGTCGATCCGGACGACGCGGACGCTCACGTCCGCCGGCAGCACGAGACCGGTGACCTCGGTCCGCGCGGACCACTCCTCCCCGGCCAGCTTGACGAGGCCGCCGCGGTCGGTGACCTCGGACAGGGTCAGCGCCGTGCGGCCCACGTTGGCCGCGGCGTTGGTCTCGACCAGCGGGGTGCGCCGGCGCAGGTTGCGCAGCAGGTAGGGGCGCAGGAAGACGAGCATCACCGTCGAGGTCGCCGCGAACGTGAGGACCTGCACGACGATGTCCCCGCCCAGCGCGCTCGCCACGAGGGCCGCGACCGCGCCCGTCGCGAACATCAGCAGGACCAGGTCCAGCGTGAGGATCTCCAGGACCCCGAGACCGACCGCCGCGATGACCCACCACATCCAGTGGATCTCGATCTGGTCCATGAGCCCCCTCCGGTCGGACGGCCGACGTCGACGTCGGCTCGATCATCGTAGTCCGCCGGGCCCTCCCGGGTGGGGAGGCGGGCAGCGCGCCCTCAGCCTGCCCGGCGGGCGCTCCAGCGGTCCCCGTGCCGGCCGACGTCGAGGTCCATCCCGAAGGTGTCGCTGAGGGGCTCGGCGGTCAGCACCTGCTCGATCGGCCCGGCGGTGCGGACGGCACCGTCGCGCAGCAGCAGCGCGTGGGTGAAGCCGGCGGGCACCTCCTCGACGTGGTGGGTGACCAGGACGAGCACCGGGGAGCGCCGGTCCTGCGCCAGCTCGGCCAGGGCGGCGACCAGCTCCTCGCGGCCGCCCAGGTCCAGGCCGGCGGCCGGCTCGTCCAGGAGCAGCAGCTCGGGGTCCGTCATGAGGGCCCTGGCGATCTGCACCCGCTTGCGCTCGCCCTCGCTCAGGGTGCCGAACCGCCGCTCGGCGAAGCGCCCGACACCGAACACCTCCAGCAGCGTGCGGGCCCGCTCGTGGTCCAGCGCCTCGTACTGCTCCCGCCACCGGCCGGTCATGCCGTACGCGGCGGTCAGCACCACGTCCAGCACGGTCTCCGACGGGGCGATCCGGTCCGCGAGCGCGGCGGACGCCACCCCGATGCGCGGGCGCAGCTCGAAGACGTCGACCGCGCCGAGCCGCTCGCCGAGGACCGTCGCGGTCCCGGACGTGGGGTGCATGCGCCCGGACGCGATCTGGAGCATCGTCGTCTTGCCCGCGCCGTTCGGTCCGAGCACGACCCAGCGCTGACCGTCCTCGACCTGCCAGGTCACCCGGTCGAGGATGGTCGTGTTCCCCCGGCGGACGGTGACGTCCTGCAGATCCAGCACGGCGCTCATGACGCCCGACCCTAACGCGGGCGGGGCGCCGTCCCGCACCGCACCGCCGAGAGGCCTCGGCCCCGGTGGGGCCCGCGACGCAGCCGGTGGCGCGCGCCGTAGGGTCGGGTTCGTGCGCGACCCGGACGACCCGCTGACCCTCCCCCGCTCGGTCCACCTCGCCCTGTGGACGCGCTACGTCGGCGCGGGCGCGCACGCCCTGCGCACCGCGTTGGAGGCGGTCCAGGGCGACGACGAGCCGCACGACGTCGTCGCCGACGACGACGCCCCGGTCGGCGACGGCGCGCTGGGCTCGCTCCTGGCGACGTGGGCCTCGGGCGTCCGGACCGCCGCCGCGGTGCTCCCGGTCCCCGGCGACCCGGCGGGCACCCCGGCGGCCGCCGGCCCTGCGGCCCTGGACGCGGGCGAGTGCGTCCTCGTCGAGACGCCCGACGGCGCGTTCGCCGCCGTTCCCGACGTCCGCGCGTTCGGCAGCGACCTGGAACCCGGCCACCTCGTCACCTGGCACGTCCGGCGGGTCCCCGCGTGGTCGACAGCGCTGCTCGGCGCCGTCGGGACGCCCGCCGAGGCGGAGCAGGACCTGCGTCACGCGCTTCTGCAGGCGACCGACGCGCTCACCTCGCTCGACGTCGCGCGCTGGCGTCCGGACGCCGCCGCGGCCATCGCCCGCCTGCGCGGGGACGCGGCGCCCGCCTGGCACCTGCCCCCGCAGCTCGACGCCCGCCGCGTGCGCGTGCTCACCCTGGCCGCCCGGCTGCGCGGCGTCGTGGCGCTCGCGACGGCCGACGACGGCGGCGCGGTGAACCTCTGGCAGGCCGACCAGCGCTCCACCGCGTTGCGCGAGATCGACCACGCCGCGCGACGAGCCCTCTCCGCCGTCACCGTCGGCTGACGCCGGCGCCGGCCCGGGCGCCGGACTCAACGCAGGACCGAGCGGTACACCTCCAGCGTCCGCTCGCCGATGGCCTCCCAGGCGAAGTGGTCCTCGACGCGGGTCCGGGCGGCGCGGCCCATCTGCGCCGCGCGCGCCTCGTCGGCGACCATGGCGGTCAGCGCCGCGGCGAGGTCGGCGACGAACCGGTCGGGGTCGACGGGCGTGCCCGTGCCGTCCTGGACCTGCTCGATGGGCACCAGCACCCCCGTCACGCCGTCGTCGACGACCTCCGGGATGCCCCCGGTGGCCGTCCCGACCACGGGCAGGCCGCACGCCATCGCCTCGAGGTTGACGATCCCCAGCGGCTCGTAGACCGAGGGGCACACGAAGGTGGTCGAGGCCGAGAGCACCGCGACGAGCTCGTCGCGCGGCAGCATCTGCTCGATCCACACGACGCCGTCACGCCGCTGCCGCAGCCCGTCGACCAGACCGGTCCCCTCGGCCATGATCTCCGGGGTGTCCGGCGCGCCGGCGCACAGGACGAGCTGGACCTCCGGTGGCAGCGCCTCCGCGGCGCGCAGGAGGTAGGGCAGCCCCTTCTGCCGCGTGATGCGCCCGACGAAGACGACGGCGGGGCGCCCCGGGTCGATGCCGAGGCGGCGGACCGTCTCCTCGGCGCGGGTGGCCGCCTCCCCCTCGGGGCGGCGCCAGCCGGACAGGTCGATGCCGTTGTGCACGACGTGGACCTTGTCCGGGTCGATCTCGGGGTAGCAGCGCAGGATGTCCGCGCGCATGCCCGCGCTCACGGCGATGACCGCCGAGGCCCCCAGGTACGCGGTCCTCTCGGCCCAGCCGGACAGCGCGTACCCGCCTCCGAGCTGCTCGGCCTTCCACGGCCGCAGGGGCTCGAGGCTGTGGGCGCTGACGACGTGCGGGATGCCGTGCAGGAGCCCGGCGAGGTGCCCGGCGAGGTTCGCGTACCAGGTGTGTGAGTGGACGAGGTCCGCGCCGGCCGCGTCCCCGGCCATGAGCAGGTCGACCCCGAAGGTGCGCAGCACCGCGTCGCGGTCGGTCAGCTCGGCGGGGACGTCGTACCCGTGCACCCCCGCCTCGGTGCGGGGGCCGTCGAAGCACCGCACGCGCACGTCGACGTGATGTCGCAGCACGGCGCTCAGCTCGGCCACGTGGACGCCGGCCCCGCCGTACACGTGCGGCGGGTACTCCCTGGTCATGAGATCGACTCGCACACCGACACGCTAGCGCTCCACGACGCGGACGGGATGGTCGTGACGTGCGCCACGTCCTAAGGTCGGTGCCATGGCTGCGCCCCGAGTACTTGCGATCGTCCTGGCCGGCGGCGAGGGGAAGCGGCTGATGCCGCTGACCCAGGACCGGGCGAAGCCCGCGGTGCCCTTCGGGGGGCTGTACCGCCTGGTGGACTTCGCCCTGTCCAACCTCGTCAACAGCCGCTACCTGCAGATCGTCGTGCTGACCCAGTACAAGTCCCACAGCCTGGACCGGCACGTGGCCCGGACGTGGCGCATGTCGCCCCTGCTGGGCAACTACGTCGCCCCGGTCCCCGCGCAGCAGCGGGTCGGCAAGCACTGGTACCTGGGCAGCGCGGATGCGATCTACCAGTGCCTCAACATCATCCGGGACGAGCGGCCGGACGTCGTGGTCGTGGTCGGCGCGGACAACATCTACCGGATGGACTTCTCCCAGATGGTGGACTCGCACCTCGAGTCCGGCGCGGAGTTCACCGTCGCGGGCATCCGCCAGCCCATCGGTCTGTCGGACCAGTTCGGTGTCATCCGGACCGATGACGAGGACCCGCGCCGCATCGAGGCGTTCCTGGAGAAGCCGACCGAGGTCGAGGGCCTGCCGGACGCCCCGCACGAGATCCTCGCCTCGATGGGCAACTACGTCGCGAACGCGGACGCCCTGGTCGAGGCGGTGACCCGGGACGCCGAGAACCCCACGTCCAAGCACGACATGGGCGGAGACATCGTCCCCTACTTCGTCGAGCGCGGCACCGCCGGGGTCTACGACTTCATCCGCAACGACGTCGCCGGCTCGACGGACCGCGACCGCCACTACTGGCGGGACGTCGGCACCCTGGACGCCTACTACGAGGCGAACATCGACCTCATCTCGATCAACCCGGTGTTCAACCTCTACAACCACGAGTGGCCGCTGTACACCGGCATCACCAGCCTCCCGCCGGCGAAGTTCGTCCACGCCGGCCCCGGCCGCCTGGGTCACGCCGCCGACTCGATCGTCTCCCCCGGCGTCATCGTCTCCGGCGCGACCGTCACGGGGTCCGTCCTGTCACCGGGGGTCTACCTGCACTCCTGGGCGTCGGTCAGCGACTCGGTCGTCATGGACGGGACCCAGGTGGGCCGGCACGCCCAGGTGCACCGGGCGATCCTCGACAAGGACGTCGTCGTCGAGGAGCGCGCCCGGGTGGGCCTGGACGTCGAGCACGACCGTGCGCGTGGCTTCACGGTCAGCGAGTCCGGGATCACCGTGGTGCCCAAGGGCACGGTCGTGCGCCGCTGAGCCGGCCCGTCCCCCGTGCTGGACGTCCCGGACCGGTCCGGGAGGTCCGCGCTAGCCTCGCGGCCGTGACGAGCCCCGGCCAGCCCGACCCGCGCCAGCGTCGCCTCGTGGTGACCGACGTGGACTCGACGCTCATCACCGGCGAGGTGATCGAGATGCTCGCCGCGCACGCCGGCAGCCTCGACCGGGTCGCCGCGATCACCGACCGCGCGATGCGGGGCGAGATCGACTTCCGGCGGTCGCTCGTCGAGCGGGTCGCCACGCTCGCGGGCCTGCCCGTGGGCGTCCTGCAGGAGGTCGGCCGCGAGGTCGAGCTGACCCCCGGGGCGGACCGGCTCGTCGCAGCGCTGCATGCGGCCGGCTGGCCGGTCGGCCTCGTCTCCGGCGGCTTCACGGAGATCGTCGAGCCGCTCGCCCGGCGCCTCGGCATCCGGTTCGTGCGCGCCAACCGCCTGGAGGTGGCCGACGGACGCCTCACCGGCCGGGTGAGCGGCCCCGTCGTGGACGCCGAGGCCAAGGCGGCGGCGTTGCGCGAGTTCGCTGCCGCGGAGGACGTCCCCCTGGACCGCACGGTCGCCATCGGCGACGGCGCGAACGACCTGCTCATGCTCCGCGCGGCCGGTCTCGGCATCGCCTACAACGCCAAGCCGGTCGTCCGCGCGCAGGCGGACGTCGCAGTCCTGGGCCAGCCCCTGGACGCGGTGCTGGAGCTGCTGGGCCTGGAGGCCTGAGGCCGCCTCAGTGCGGCGGGCGGACGACGTCGAGGAGCCGCGCGGCCCCCGGGGTCAGCGCCGACCAGGCCGCCCGCGTCTGGAGCACGGCCGAGGTCGCCGTCGGCAGGCCCGACCGGACCTGCGCCAGCTGCGCCGGGTCACCCTCGCCGGCCAGGTGGGCGGCGGTGGCGGAGACGGTGGGCTCGTGCCCGACGACGAGGAGCGTCATGACGTCCTCGGCGGCCTCCCCCACCACGGCGAGCATCTCGTCGACGCCCGCCAGGTACAGGCGCTCGGTCACCTCGACCCGTTCCGTCGCGTGCTCCCCGAGCCCGGCGCGCACGAGGTCCCAGGTCTGCCGGGTACGCAGGGCCGAGGACACGACGACGGCGTCCGGCACGAGGCCGGCCTGCCGCAGGGACGCGGCGACGTCGACGCACTGGCGTCGCCCGCGCAGGGCCAGCGGGCGCAGCTCGTCGCTCATCGACGCCGGCGACTCGGCCTTCGCGTGACGCAGCAGGACGAGGCGACGCGCGGCGGCGTCGGTCACGTCACAGGCCCATCGCGTGGAAGCCGCCGTCGACGTGGACGATCTCCCCGGTCGTGGCGGGGAACCAGTCGGACAGCAGGGCGGCCACGGCACGGGCGGTGGGCTCAGGGTCCTTGGTGTCCCAGCCGAGCGGCGCCCGGCCGGCCCAGCCGTCCTCCATGGTCTCGAAGCCGGGGATGGACTTGGCCGCCGTGGTGCGGACCGGCCCGGCCGAGACGAGGTTGACGCGCACGCCCTGCGGGCCGAGATCGCGCGCCAGGTACCGGGCGGTCGCCTCGAACGCGGCCTTGGCCACGCCCATCCAGTCGTAGACCGGCCAGGCGTACTGGGCGTCGAACGTCAGGCCGACGACCGCGGAGCCGCGGGTCAGGAGAGGCTGGGCCGCCACCGCGAGCGACTTGAGGGAGTAGGCCGACACGTGGACGGCGGTGGCCACGTCGTCCCACTCGCCGGCGAGGAAGTTCCCACCCATGACGGACTGCGGCGCGAAGCCGATGGAGTGCACGACCCCGTCGAGGTGGTCGACGTGCTCGCGCACCCGGTCCGCGAGCGCGGCCAGGTCCTCGGCGTCCGTCACGTCGAGCTGGACGACCGGCGCCGCCTTCGGCAGCCGCTTGGCGATCGCCTGCGTCAGCTTGAGCTGGCGGCCGAACGACGTGAGGACGACCTCCGCCCCCTCCTGCTGCGCGAGCCGCGCGACGTGGAAGGCGATGGACGTGTCCACCAGGACACCCGTGATCAGCAGCTTCTTGCCCTCGAGCAGACCCAACGTTTCCTCCGGGACTCCGTCGGCCTTCGCCGACCTCCGACTGGACACGCGCTGCGCAGCGCGTGCGGTGCGCCGTGGCGCGTCGTGCGTGGTGCGGGCGGTCAGTGCCCCATGCCCAGGCCGCCGTCGACCGGGACGACGGCGCCGCTGATGTACGACGCGTCGTCGGAGGCCAGGAAGTGCACCACGCCCGCGACCTCCTCCGGCCGCGCGAAGCGACCGGCGGGGATCGCTGCACGGTAGGCGTCCTGGCGCTCCTGGGGCAATGCCGCCGTCATGGCCGTGTCGATGAAGCCGGGGGCCACGACGTTCGCCGTGATCCCGCGACCGCCGAGCTCGCGGGTGATGGACCGCGCCATCCCGACCAGGCCGGCCTTCGACGCCGCGTAGTTGACCTGGCCCTGGCCGCCGTACAGGCCGACCACGGAGGAGATGAGCACGACGCGCCCGCGACGCAGCCGGATCATGCCCTTGCTGGCACGGCGCACGCAGCGGAAGGACCCGGTCAGGTTGACGTCGAGGACCTCCTCGAACTCCTCGTCGCTCATCCGCATGAGGAGCTGGTCGCGCGTGATCCCGGCGTTCGCGACGAGCACCTCCACGGGGCCGTGGGCCTGCTCGACCTCGGCGAACGCCGCGTCCACCGACGCCGTGTCCGTCATGTCGCCGTGCACGCCGAGGACGCCCTCGGGCAGCTCGCCGCTGCGGTAGATGGTCGCGACGCGGTCCCCCGCGGCGACGAAGCGCTCGGCGATGGCACGGCCGATGCCGCGGTTCGCCCCCGTGACCAGGACGCTGCGCGGTCCGGCGGTCGTCTGCGCCACGGTGGGCTCCTGTCTCTCGGTCGGGCGGCGGGCGGCCCCCGGCCGACGGCGAGGTCGGACGGCGGCCGGGGCCGACCGTAGCGGAACGGCCCGCACCGGCGCGCCGTCGCCCGCGGGCTGAGGCGCGTCTGAGCCGCCCGGCGCCCCCGGGCGGTCCCGGACCCCGGTCCCCGCCGTACGATCGAACCGGGCCCGAGACCCCCATGCTCCCGCGCGGCGGCGGCCGGCCGGCCGCAGGTCGCGGCACGCGGCACGGCGCCGCGGACGAGGTCCACCGGATCACCAGCGCGCGCGCGTCCCTCCACGACGACATCGCGGCGCGCAACAAGCGCTACATGCTCCAGATGAGCACGCGCGTCGCCTGCTTCGTCGGTGCCGTCGCGCTGGACCACTGGACGCGCTGGATCCTCGTCGCCGGTGCCGTCTTCCTGCCCTACGTCGCGGTCGTCATCGCCAACGCCGGCCGGGAGAAGGCCACCGACCCCGGCACCTACGTCGAGCCGGCGGACCCGCGGGCGCTGCCCAGCCGCCCCTCCGGCCCGGTGATGGCCTACACCACCGACGACGCCCCGCGGGCCGCGGGACCGCACGCCAGCGGGTCCGGCACCGCGCCGCGGCACGGCGCCCCCCGCTCCCCCGGCAGCGCCCGGTGACCGCCCCCGACGACGCCGGCGAGGAGATGGTCTGCAG
>JACIXM010000529.1 GCA_014360395.1 Actinotalea sp. | reverse complement strand
GGGCGTGGACCCATGGTCCACGCCCTCCCGGCCCCCTGCTCCGTCCCCCCTGCTCACGGCCCCTCGGCGCGGTGCCGAGGGGCCGTGCCGGTCAGCGGAGCACCAGACCCCGTGCCTTGCCGTTGCCGGGCGCCTTGACCGGCGCCGGCACCGGCTGCGGGTCGACGAGGACGGCGACCGTCCGCGCCGGCACGGACACGCCGGCCGTCGCCGCGTCCCACGTCGTGGCCTTCACCACGTCGTCGGCGCCACCGGCCTGGACCGGCGCCAGGGTGTAGTCGCGGCCCTCGTGGCCCGGGACGACGCCGTCGTAGTCCTCGTCCGAGGCGTTGAAGACGACCAGGACACCCTCAAGCGCCTTGTCCACCTCGGCACCGACGAGGTCGTCGATGCTCATGACGATCACGCCGGGGGTCGCGTCCGGCCCGCTGCCCGGGAACGTGACCTTCTGCTGGATGAGGTCCGGGTCACCGAGGCGGAACAGCTCGGTGGAGAACCGCAGCTCCAGCAGCTCCTGGTAGGCCTGCGACGCCGTCGCGATGTCCTCCGGGGCCGGCTTGAGGGCCGGGTCCGCCAGGAGCGGACGCATGAACGACCACTTCTCCTGGTTGTCCCCCGCCGGCGGCAGGCCGCGGGCGTACCCGTTGTCCTGACCGGTGAAGTCCAGCAGGTTGAACCAGTCGCCGGAGTTGTAGCTGTTGCGGTCCAGCGACTTGCTGCGCAGGAGGTCCGAGCCGGCGTGGAAGAACGCCGGGGTCTGCGACAGCGCCGTCGTCGCCAGCGAGACCGTGTTCATCCGCACGCGGTCCGCCATCGGGGTGTCCGTCGGCAGCTTGAGCGTGAGGACGTCGAAGATCGTCTCGTTGTCGTGCTTGTCGACGTACGTGATGATTTCCTCCGGCGAGTCGGCGTACCCCGCCGGCTGGCCGTTGTAGTCGATCTCGTCGCCCCGCTGGACCTCGCCGGCGCTCGTCTCGAACGCGAACGCCCGCAGGTTGCCCGCCAGCCCCAGCCGGACCAGGTCCGCCTGGTGCTGGGCGTCGGCGAGCCGCTCGGCCTCGCTGCGCGTGTCCAGACCGTTGGGGTCCGTGTACGCACCGGTGCCGAAGCCCTGGCGCACCCGCGGGTCCGGGTCGAACGGGCCGCCGCCGCGGACGGCGTCGCGCAGCCGGTCGCTGAAGGTGCCGATCCCGGTCCCGCCCAGCTGGCCCTGGCTGGCCTGGGTGAAGCGCGCGTTGTTGGCGACCTCACCGAAGTTCCAGCCCTCGCCGTAGAGGTACACCGCCGAGCCGTCCACGCCGTCCTTCTCCGGCGTCAGGGCGTCCAGCGCCGCACGCACCGCGAGCATGTTCTCCCGCGAGTGGTGACCCATGAGGTCGAAGCGGAAGCCGTCGACCTTGTAGTCCCGCGCCCAGGTCACGACCGAGTCGACCATGAGCTTCTCGGCCATCTGGTGCTCGGTGGCGATGTTCTCGCAGCAGGTGGACGTCTCGACGTTCCCGGCCGCGTTGAGACGGTGGTAGTAGCCCGGCACGACCCGGTCCAGGACCGACTTGGCGGCCTGGCCGCTGGCGTTGGTGTGGTTGAACACCTTGTCCAGGACGACCTGCAGGCCGTCGGCGTGCAGGGCGCCGACCATGCTGCGGAACTCCGCGACCCGCGCCCCGCCGTGCGGGTCGACGGCGTAGGAGCCCTCCGGCGTCGTGAAGTGGAACGGGTCGTAGCCCCAGTTGAAGCCGTCGGCGTCGCGGACCTCGTCGATGCAGGCCTGCTGCCGGTCCGAGTCCGGCGCGAACGACGCCAGGTCGCACGGCGGCTCGAGCTGGGCCGAGCGGTCCTCCTCGATCGTGGCGATGTCGAACGTCGGCAGCAGGTGGACGGTCGTCAGACCGGCCTCGGCCAGCGCCCGCAGGTGCTGACGCCCGGCGCCCTCGGTGGTGAACGCCGCGTACGTGCCGCGCAGCTCCGCCGGCACCGACTCGTCGCTGATCGAGAAGTCCCGCACGTGCAGCTCGTAGATCGTCTGGTCGACGGGCCGCACGACCGGCTGGTCGGCGTTGCGCCACGCGGCCGGCATCCAGCGCCGGTCCGTGAGGTCGACGAACACGGAGTGCGTCGAGTTGACCGTCAGGGCGACCGAGTACGGGTCGGTGACCCGGTTGACCTCGACCGCGCCGGTCGACGGGACGTAGACGGTGACGTCGAACTGGTACGCGCCGTGCTTCCAGCTCGCCGCACCGGTCGCGATCCACGTGCCGTCCGCCTGCCGCTCCATCGGCACCCGCACCGGGTCCCGGTCGAGCTTGCGGCTGTCGCGCCACACGAGCAGGTCGACGTCCTGGGCCGTCGGGGCCCAGAGTGCGACCGTGGGCCGGTTGCCGCGTCCCCACGTGACGCCCAGCTCGCGGTCGGCGGCGGCCTCGGCGAACAGCGCGTCGACGACGCCCGGGATCTGCACCCCGGTGAAGACGACGAGCGCGCCGTCGGCGTCGGTCGCGGACACGACGAGCTGACCGGTCAGGGCTGCCTCGACGGCGGCCCGGTCGGCGCCCTGCACGCGCAGGACGACGTGCCCGGCCAGGTGCGGGAACCGCTCGGCGAGGTCCTCCGGCAGACCGGTGCCCTCGGCGACGAGGTCGAACGCCCCCGCGCCGTCCGGCAGGACCGGCTCGCCGCCGGCCAGCGTGATGCCGCCCTCGGCCGCGGTGTGCAGGCGGAAGGTGAGGTCGGCCAGGTCACGGCCGCCCAGCGTGGCGACCGGCAGCGCGAGGACGTCCTGGCTGAGCCAGTGCGCCGCCTGCTGCCCGCGACCACCGATGCCCGTGGTGGGGCCGCCGATCGTCAGGACCTTGCTGTCCAGGTCGAAGCTGAACTCGATCGTGTCGCCGTCGTTGCCCACGGTGAAGGGGATGTTCGCCCCGTCGCGGGCGCCGTCGGCGCCGTAGTTCTCGGCCCAGCTGAAGCCCAGGGCGACCTTGGCCTCGTAGCTGCCGGCCGGGATCGCGTCCGTGACGAAGGTGAAGACGCCGTCCCGGTCCAGGTCCGTCATGAGGGTCCGGGTGCAGTCCGGCTGCCAGTCCCCGGGGCAGCCCACCTCGCTGTTGTGGTTGCCCGGGATGGTGATCGGGGCGTGCATCGAGCTGTTCCAGAAGTACTTCGTCACCGGGTCGAACCAGAAGGTGATCGGTCCGCCGCCGTGCGTGTACGCCAGGTTGGGCCCGTCCTGCTGGCCGTTGCTGCCGAAGTTGATCGCCCAGCTCTCGTTCGCGGCGACCTTGAACTCGTAGCTGCCGGCCGGCAGGTCGTAGGTGCCCGACCACAGGCCGTTCGACCCGAGGGTCAGCTGCGCCTCGGCGCACGCCGGCTGCCAGTCGCCGCCGCAGCCCATCTCGGAGTTGTGGTTGCCCGGCACCGAGATCGTGTCGAAGTCCGACGGCGGCGGGCCGACCGTCGGCTCCTCCGTCAGGGTCGTCACCGTGGAGGCCGCGGACGCGGTGCCGTCGACGTCGACGGTCACGGCCCGGTACTCGATCATGGTGCCGGCCGGGTACTGCGCCTCGAGCGCGCGCACGTCGTGGAAGACCCGCGGCGTGTCGTCCTCGGCGGTGCCGAGCCGCGTCCACGCGTCCTCGCCGACGACCCGGTAGGCGAACGACGTCTCCTGGTACCGGTTGTCGGCCACGGTCGCGCTGATCGGCGCGATGCCCCACACGCCGTCGCCGTCGCGACCGGCGGCCACCTGCACGTCCACCTCACCCGCCGCCGCGACCGTGCGGTCGGCGCGCAGGACGACGGCGCCGCGCGCCGGGACGTCCACGGAGACGGTGCCCTCGGCGTCGGCGGTGACGGACTGGTCCGTGCCGAACACGCCGGTGTACGTCGCGCCCGGGGTCAGCGTGGCGAACGTCGCCGTCGCCGCGGAACCGCCGTTGTTCGTGACGACGACGTGCTCGACGTCCTCGTCCCGGTGCACGCGGGCGAAGGCGTAGAGGCCGCCGTCGGCGAGCAGCTCGACCTGGGCGCCCTGGCTCAGCGCCGGGTGCTCGTCGCGCAGGGCGGCGAGGGCGGCGATGTGCGTGTACAGCGCGGTGTCGGTGTCGTACCGGTCGACCGAACCGGCCGTCTCGCCGGTGAGGAGGACCTGGTCCTGGTACTCCGGCACCTGGCTGGCGAACAGCGACTGGCGGGCAGCCTTGTCGTTGCCCTCGCCGCCGGTGCCCTGGCCGATGAAGCCCTGCTCGTCGCCGTAGTAGACGACGGGCTGGCCCCGGGTGAGGTACATGAGCGAGTGCGCCAGCAGCGACCGCTCCAGCGGCGCGTCGGTGCCACGGACGAAGTAGCCGATCCGGCCCATGTCGTGGTTGCCGAGGAAGGTCGGCAGCGCCGTCGCCGAGCTGTCCGGCGTGGTGTAGATGTCGTCGGAGGCGAAGAGGTCGCGCAGCTGGGCGGACGAGGAGCCGGTCACGTACGCGGCGGCGCGCTCCTGGAACGCGAAGTCCAGGACCGAGCTCATCTCGGTGTCGCGGACGTACGGGGACAGGACCCGGGTGTCGGAGGAGTAGACCTCGCCGAACATGAAGAACTCGTCGTCGCCGCGCACGGTGCGGGCGTGCTCGACGATCTCGGGGGTCCACAGCTCCCAGAACTCGAAGTTCACGTGCTTGGCCGTGTCGATGCGGAAGCCGTCGACGCCGAGGTCGATCCAGTCCTTGTAGACCTGGACGAACGCGTCCACGACGTCCGGGTGCTCGGTCATGATGTCGTCGAGGCCGATGAAGTCGCCGAGCGTCTCCGACTCGCCCTCCCACGTCGAGTCGCCGCGGTTGTGGTAGTACCGCACGTCGTTGAACAGGGCCGGCACCTTGACGTCCGCGTCCTCCGGGGCCACGACCGGGGTGTAGGGGAAGGAGTCGACCGTCAGCGCGGGGAACTCGTCAGCGCTCAGGCCCGCCACGTCCTCCATGCGGAAGGTGTTGCCGTCCGCGTCGACGTAGGGCTGCTCGTCCTGGGTGATGTAGGAGTACTGGCCCTCGGCGTAGGAGATCACGTCCGCCGTGTGGTTCGTGATGATGTCGAAGAACAGGTCGATGCCGCGCGCCTCGGCCGCCGTGATGAGCTGCTCGAGCTCGGCGTTGGTGCCCAGGTGCGGGTCGATCTGCGTGAAGTCCGTGATCCAGTAGCCGTGGTAGCCGGCGGACGCGTCCGCGCCCTCGCCCTGGACCGGGCGGTTCTTGAAGGACGGCGTCAGCCAGATCGCCGTCGTCCCCAGGCCCTCGATGTAGTCGAGGTTGTCGATGAGGCCCCGCAGGTCGCCGCCGTGGTAGAACGCGCGGTCCGTGGGGTCGAAGCCGTGGTCGAGGCGGTCGCCCTCGATGCCCGCCGTGTCGTTGTCGGGGTCACCGTTGGCGAAGCGGTCCGTCATGACGAAGTAGAAGCGCTCGTCCGCGCCGGGCTGGCGCACCGGCTCCGCGACGATGGCGGCGTCGGCCTCGGGGTCGTAGGCGCCGCCGAGGTTCGCCGGGCTCACCGCGGTCTGCTTGGTCGTGTCGTCGAACACGAACCGCAGCTCGGCGTCCGCTCCCAGGGTGAAGGCGATGTTCTCGCCGTCCACGCCGTAGGCCTCGTCCCACCCGCCGTTCATCGCCACCTTGAACTCGTGGCTGCCGGCGGGCACCGGGAAGACGCCCTCGTAGACGCCGTCCGTGCCGGTCGGGCTCAGGAGCGTCGCGGTGCACTCCGGCTGCCAGTCGCCCGGGCAGCCGTTCTCGTCCTGGAACGTGCCGGCCAGGGTCGCGGTGCGGTCGACGGCCGCCGCCACCCCGGTGCCGACCGCGGACACGAGGCCCGCCAAGGCGACCGAGAAGGCGGCTGCTGCCGCGACCGTGGACCGTGCTCGCGCACGGGATGAGGTGGGGTGGCTGTGGTGGGCCGGTGCCATCTGGGTGACTCCCTCGTCGCCAGGCTTCACCCGGGTGAAACCCCGGGTTCCCCGGACTGTAACGGTTTGCAGCAACGCACAGCAATGGGATGACCCGGTCCGCCCGTTCTCATCACCCGGACGTGCGACTCGCCCGTCCGGCCTAGCGGGAGGGCGGGCTTGCAAGGCCTTGCGCAAACGTTGCGGCAACCGTTCCACCGACGGCGCCCGCAGGGCCCAGCACCCACGGACGACGACGGCGCCGCACCCGGGTGGGCACGGCGCCGTCGTCGGCGTGCGGGGGCTCAGACGAGGCCGAGCTCCCGCACCGCGTCGCGCTCCTCGACCAGCTCGGCGACGGAGGCGTCGATCCGCTGCCGCGAGAAGTCGTTGACCTCCAGGCCCTGGACGATCTCCCACGCCCCGCCCGAGGAGGTCACGGGGAAGGAGGAGATGAGGCCCTCCGGCACGCCGTAGGACCCGTCGGAGACGATCGCGGCCGACGTCCAGCCGCCCTCGGGCGTGCCGAGCACCCAGTCGCGCACGTGGTCGACCGCAGCGTTGGCCGCGGAGGCCGCCGACGACGCCCCGCGCGCCTCGATGATCGCCG
>JACIXM010000528.1 GCA_014360395.1 Actinotalea sp. | reverse complement strand
AGCGCTTCAACACCGGGGCGATGTCGTACGGGTCGATCTCCGCCGAGGCGCACGAGACCCTCGCCATCGCGATGAACCGCCTCGGCGGGCGCTCCAACACCGGCGAGGGCGGGGAGGACCCCGAGCGCCTGCACGACCCGGAGCGCCGCAGCGCCATCAAGCAGATCGCGTCCGGCCGCTTCGGGGTGACCGCCGAGTACCTCACCAACGCCGACGACCTGCAGATCAAGATGGCGCAGGGCGCCAAGCCCGGCGAGGGGGGCCAGCTGCCGGGGACGAAGGTGTACCCGTGGGTCGCCCGGACCCGGCACTCGACGCCGGGCGTCGGCCTCATCTCGCCGCCGCCGCACCACGACATCTACTCGATCGAGGACCTGGCCCAGCTGATCCACGACCTCAAGAACGCCAACCCGGCGGCGCGCGTGCACGTCAAGCTCGTCAGCGAGTTCGGCGTGGGCACGGTCGCGGCGGGCGTGTCCAAGGCGCACGCCGACGTCGTCCTCATCTCCGGGCACGACGGCGGGACGGGGGCGAGCCCGCTGACGTCCCTCAAGCACGCCGGGACGCCCTGGGAGATCGGGCTGGCCGAGGCCCAGCAGACGCTGGTCCTGAACAACCTGCGCGACCGGATCGTCCTGCAGGTCGACGGGCAGATGAAGACCGGCCGGGATGTCGTCGTCAGCGCGCTGCTGGGTGCGGAGGAGTTCGGCTTCGCCACGGCCCCGCTCGTGGTCAGCGGCTGCGTCATGATGCGCGTCTGCCACCTGGACACCTGTCCCGTGGGCGTCGCGACCCAGAACCCGGAGCTGCGCGCGCGCTTCACCGGCAAGCCGGAGTTCGTCGAGACGTTCTTCGAGTACATCGCCATCGAGGTGCGCGAGTACCTCGCCGCGCTCGGCTTCCGCTCGATCGACGAGGCGGTCGGGCACGTCGAGTCGCTCGACACCCGCGCCGCCGTGGACCACTGGAAGGCCTCCGGGCTGGACCTCGCCCCGGTGCTGGCCCGCCCGGAGCCCGCCCCCGGCAGCGCGCTGCGCAACACCACGACGCAGGACCACGGTCTGCACAAGGCGCTGGACAACCAGCTCGTCGCGCTGGCCGGGGACGCCCTCGAGCGGCGCGAGCCGGTCCGGATCTCCCTGCCGGTCCGCAACGTCAACCGCACCGTCGGGACGATGCTCGGGCACGAGGTGACCAAGCGGTACGGCGGCGAGGGCCTGCCGGACGACACCATCGACGTCACCCTCACCGGCTCGGCGGGGCAGTCGCTCGGGGCGTTCCTGCCGCACGGCGTCACGCTGCGCCTGCTCGGCGACGCGAACGACTACGTCGGCAAGGGTCTGTCCGGCGGTCGGATCGTCGTCCGGCCGGACCACGCCGCGGTCCTGTCCGGTGACCGCGACGTCATCGCCGGCAACGTCATCGGCTACGGCGCGACCGCGGGTGAGGTCTTCCTGCGCGGCGTCGTCGGCGAGCGGTTCGCGGTGCGCAACTCGGGCGCCACGCTGGTCGTCGAGGGCGTCGGCGACCACGGCTGCGAGTACATGACGGGCGGGACCGTGCTGGTCCTCGGCCGGACGGGTCGGAACTTCGGCGCGGGCATGTCCGGGGGCCACGCCTACGTGCTCGACCTGCGCCCCGGTGCCGTCAACGCCCCGGCCCTGGCGACCGGGGAGCTCGCCCTCACCGCGCTGGGCGAGGAGGACGCCGTCGTCGTCGAGCGGCTCCTGCGGCGCCACCACGAGGAGACCGGCTCGTTCCGCGCGGCCGAGCTCCTCGCCGACCTGCCGGCGGCGCTCGCTCGCTTCACCCGCGTCGTGCCGACCGAGTACGACCGTATGCGCGCGACGCTGGCCAGCGCGCAGGAGCGTGGCCTCGACCTGACCGCCCCCGGTGTGTGGGACCAGATCCTGGAGGTGTCCCGTGGCTGACCCGCGCGGCTTCCTGAAGGTGCGGGACCGGGAGGTCCCGGCGGGCCGGCCCGTGCCCGTGCGGCTCATGGACTGGAAGGAGGTCCACGAGCACCGCTCCACGCTCGAGGACCCTGAGACGGCCGTCGTGCTCCAGCGGCAGGCCGGCCGGTGCATGGACTGCGGCATCCCCTTCTGCCACTCCGGCTGCCCCCTGGGCAACCTCATCCCGGAGTGGAACGACCTCGTCTACCGCGGCCTGTGGGCGGAGGCGAGCGACCGGCTGCACGCGACCAACAACTTCCCGGAGTTCACCGGCCGGATCTGCCCGGCGCCGTGCGAGACGTCCTGCGTCCTGGGCATCAGCCAGCCGCCGGTGACCATCAAGAACGTGGAGGTCTCGATCGCCGAGGAGGCGTTCGCCCGGGACCTGGTCACCCCCCAGCTGCCGCACTTCCTCACGGGGTCCACGGTCGCCGTCGTCGGCTCCGGGCCGGCCGGCCTGGCTGCCGCCCAGCAGCTGACGCGCGCCGGCCACACCGTGGCCGTGTTCGAGCGGGACGAGCGCATCGGCGGCCTGCTCCGGTACGGCGTGCCCGACTTCAAGCTCGAGAAGGAGCTCATCGACCGGCGGGTCGCGCAGATGGAGGCCGAGGGCACCCGCTTCCGGCCCGGCGTGGAGATCGGGGTCGACATCACGTGGCGGGAGCTGCGGGCCCGCTACGACGCCGTCGTCGTGGCGACCGGCGCGCTCGTGCCGCGCCGGCTGCCCGTCCCGGGCAGCGACCTCGCCGGCATCCACGTGGCCATGGACTACCTGCACCAGGCGAACGACGTCGTCGCCGGCGTCGAGGTGCCGGACCAGATCACCGCGGCCGGCAAGCACGTCGTGATCATCGGTGGCGGCGACACGGGCTCGGACTGCCTGGGCACCGCGCTGCGCCAGGGCGCCGCGTCCGTCACGACGCTGGCGATCGGCAAGCAGCCGCCCCTCGAGCGGCCCGAGAACCAGCCGTGGCCGGTGGACCCGCTGCTCTTCGAGGTCTCGACGTCGCACGAGGAGGGCGGGGAGCGGACCTACCTCGCATCCACCGTGGCGTTCGAGGGCGACGACGACGGTCGCGTCACCGGCCTGCGGGTGGCGACGACGGAGTACCTGCCGGACGGGCGTCGCGTCCCGACGCCCGGCACGGAGCGGGTGATCCCGGCCGACCTCGTCCTCGTCGCGATGGGGTTCACCGGTCCGGAGACGGGCACGTTGACCGAGCAGACCGGCGCGGACGTCACCGGGCGCGGCCTCATCGCCCGCGGCGAGGACTACGCCAGCTCGGTCCCGGGCGTGTTCGTCGCCGGGGACGCCGGCCGTGGCCAGTCGCTGATCGTCTGGGCGATCGCGGAGGGTCGGGCTGCGGCCGCGGCCGTCGACACGTACCTTCGCGGGAGCACCGAGCTGCCCGTACCCGTGACGCCGAGCACGCGGGCGATGCGGCCGTAGCACCGACGTTTACCACAGCCGCGGTGGCCCGTCCGGGGACCGTGGCCCACGGGGCCGCCGGCCCCACCGACATAGGCTGGAGACATGCGCAGAGCCAAGATCGTTTGCACCATCGGACCGGCGACGGCGTCGCCCGAGCAGCTGCAGGCCCTGGTCGACGCCGGCATGGACGTCGCGCGGATCAACCGCAGCCACGGTGACGCCTCCGAGCACGAGGTCGTCTACCACAACGTCCGCGCCGCGGCTCAGGCCGCCGGGCGGGCGGTGGCTGTCCTCGTCGACCTGCAGGGCCCCAAGATCCGCCTCGGCCGTTTCGCCGAGGGCAAGCACGAGCTCGCCGAGGGCGACGTCTTCACGATCACCACCGAGGACGTCCCGGGTACCAAGGAGCTCGTCTCCACCACCTACAAGGGGCTTCCGGGCGACGCGAAGGTCGGCGACCGGATCCTCATCGACGACGGCCGCGTGGCCGTCCGGATCACCGCCGTGGAAGGCCCTCGGGTGGTCACGCGCGTCGAGGTCCCGGGCCCGGTCTCGAACAACAAGGGCCTGAACCTGCCCGGCGTCGCGGTGAGCGTCCCGGCGATGTCGGAGAAGGACGAGGAGGACCTGCGCTGGGCGCTCCGCCTGGGCGCGGACGTCATCGCCCTGTCCTTCGTGCGCAGCGCCGCCGACTACGAGGACGTCGCGCGGATCATGCGCGAGGAGGGCCGCACGGTCCCGGTCATCGCGAAGGTCGAGAAGCCGCAGGCCGTGGAGAACCTCGCGGAGATCGTCGACGCGTTCGACGGCGTCATGGTCGCCCGCGGGGACCTCGGCGTCGAGCTCCCGCTCGAGCAGGTGCCGCTGGTGCAGAAGCGCGCCATCGAGCTGAGCCGCCGGTCGGCCAAGCCGGTCATCGTCGCGACGCAGGTGCTGGAGTCGATGATCTCCGCCCCGCGCCCCACGCGTGCCGAGGCCAGCGACTGCGCCAACGCGGTGCTCGACGGCGCGGACGCCGTCATGCTCTCGGGCGAGACGAGCGTCGGGGACTACCCGATCGAGGCCGTGCGCACGATGGCCCGGATCATCGAGAACACCGAGGAGCACGGCTTCGAGCGGATCGCGCCGCTCGGCTGGACGCCGCAGACCCGCGGTGGTGCGATCACCCGCGCCGCGGCGGAGATCGGGGAGACCCTCGGCGCCAAGTACCTCGTGACGTTCACGCAGTCCGGTGACTCCGCCCGCCGGGTCTCCCGGCTGCGGGCGCACATCCCGCTGGTGGCCTTCACCCCCGTCAAGCACGTGCGCAACACCCTCGCGCTGAGCTGGGGCGTCCAGACGTACGAGGTCCCGACGGTGGAGCACACCGACGCCATGGTGCGTCAGGTGGACCAGACGCTGCGGGCCCACGGCCTGGCGGAGGACGGCGCACATCCCACTGATGGCCTTCACCCCCGTCAAGCACGTGCGCAACACCCTCGCGCTGAGCTGGGGCGTCCAGACGTACGAGGTCCCGACGGTGGAGCACACCGACGCCATGG
>JACIXM010000527.1 GCA_014360395.1 Actinotalea sp. | reverse complement strand
GGCCTGGTGGCTCGGCCGGGCCCTGGGCGTGCTCCCCGGCCGCGCGCGTGCGCCGCGCGGGCCGGTCGCCTGGCCGGCGTGGGTCCTGCTCGCCGTCGTCCTGGCGTTCGGGGTCGCCCGGAACCTCCCGGCCCTGGGTCCGTGGCTCGCCCCCGGGTGACCGGGCCTCGGGCGCCGGTCCGGTGACCGAGGAGGGCTGTCCAGCAGGCGGGCGTGGCCGGGACCGCATCGTGGCGGCTCTACGATGGCGGGGATGGAGCGGCGGGGGAGCCGCATCCCGACGGGAGGTGTGGCGATGACGGTCCTGGACGACATCGTCGCGGGAGTGCGGCAGGACCTCGCCGAGCGCGAGGCCCGGACGCCCCTGGCGGCGGTCAAGGAGCGCGCGGCCCGCGTCCCCGGTGCCCAGGAGTGCCTGGGTCGGCTGCACGACGAGGAGGCCGTCGGGGTCATCGCCGAGGTGAAGCGGTCCAGCCCGAGCAAGGGCGCCCTCGCGGCGATCACGGACCCGGCCTCGCTCGCGTCGCAGTACGAGCTGGGCGGCGCCGCGGCGATCTCCGTCCTCACCGAGCAGCGCCGGTTCGGGGGGAGCCTCGAGGACCTCGACGCCGTGCGCGCCGCCGTCGACGTGCCGGTCCTGCGCAAGGACTTCGTCGTCACCCCCTACCAGGTGTGGGAGGCCCGGGCGCACGGTGCCGACCTGGTCCTCCTCATCGTGGCGGCCCTCGCGCAGACCGTCCTCACCTCGCTCGTCGAGCGCGTGCACTCCCTCGGGATGACGGCCCTGGTCGAGGTGCACGACCGCGAGGAGGTGGCCCGGGCGCTGGACGCCGGGGCCCGGTGCATCGGTGTCAACGCCCGCAACCTCAAGACCCTCGAGATCGACCGCACGACGTTCGCGCGCCTCGCCCCCCTCATCCCCGACGGGGTGGTGCGGGTCGCGGAGTCCGGCGTGCGGGGGCCGCACGACGTGATGGACTACGCCCGATCGGGTGCCGACGCCGTCCTCGTCGGGGAGAGCCTGGTCACGGGGCGCGACCCGCGTGACGCGGTGGCCGACCTCGTCGCCGCCGGCGCGCACCCGTCGCTGCGGGCCGTCCGTCACTGAGCGTCGTCGGTCCCACCGGGAGATCGGCCCACACCCTCCGTGCGGGCGCTGTACGTGCTCTGAGACGGCGGCGGCCCGCCGCGGGTCGCCGGGGAGAATCGCCGGGACGGACCGGAGCACGACGCTGACGAGCAGGACCGACCCGGCGTGACCGGGCCGGCAGAGGATCAGGAGTGGACCAGCCCATGACGCAGCAGAGCGCGGAGCAGCCGACGACCCTCGCCGGGGACCGGCAGGGACCGCCGGAGCCCGAGCTGGGACCGGTTGCCACGCTCGCCGGATCCGGACCGTACTTCGGCGACTTCGGCGGCCGCTTCGTCCCCGAGGCGCTCATCGAGGCGCTCGACGAGCTCGACACCGAGTACGCCAAGGCCAAGGCCGACCCGACCTTCGGCGAGGAGCTGGCGCACCTGCACCGCACCTACACGGGGCGGCCGAGCATCGTCACCGAGGTGCCGCGGTTCGCCGAGCACTGCGGCGGCGTGCGTGTCCTGCTCAAGCGGGAGGACCTCAACCACACGGGATCTCACAAGATCAACAACGTGCTGGGTCAGGCCCTCCTGACGCGACGTCTTGGGAAGAGGCGGGTCATCGCCGAGACCGGCGCCGGCCAGCACGGCGTCGCGACAGCCACGGCCGCCGCGCTGTTCGACCTCGAGTGCGTCATCTACATGGGCGAGGAGGACACCCGCAGGCAGGCGCTGAACGTCGCCCGCATGCGGCTCCTGGGCGCCGAGGTCGTCCCCGTCACGACCGGCTCCCGGACGCTCAAGGACGCCATCAACGAGGCGCTGCGCGACTGGGTGACCAACGTGCGCACGACGAACTACGTGTTCGGCACCGTGGGCGGCCCGCACCCGTTCCCCGCGATGGTGCGCGACCTGCAGCGGATCATCGGCGTCGAGGCCCGGGCCCAGGTCCTCGAGCTGACCGGACGCCTGCCGGACGCGGTGACCGCGTGCGTGGGTGGCGGTTCCAACGCGATCGGGATCTTCCACGCCTTCCTGGACGACCCCTCGGTGCGGCTCCTCGGCCTCGAGGCGGGCGGCGACGGGGTCGACACGGGTCGGCACGCCGCGACCATCACCGGTGGTGCGCCCGGCGTGCTGCACGGGGCCCGGTCCTTCCTGCTCCAGGACGAGGACGGGCAGACGGTCGAGAGCCACTCGATCTCGGCCGGCCTGGACTACCCCGGCGTCGGGCCGGAGCACGCGTGGCTCGCGAGCATCGGGCGTGCGGAGTACCGCCCGGTCACCGACGCCGAGGCGATGGAGGCCTTCCGGCTGCTGTGCCGGACCGAGGGCATCATCCCGGCGATCGAGTCCGCGCACGCGCTGGCCGGGACGATGCGCCTGGGCCGCGAGATGGCCGAGAACGGGCAGGGGGACGGGATCATCCTCGTCAACCTCTCCGGGCGCGGGGACAAGGACGTCGAGACCGCGGCGCGGTACTTCGACCTGCTCGACGAGGGAGCGCAGTGACCAGCCAGCAGGTGCTCAGCAGGACGGGCCGACGGCTCGACGACCTCCGGGCGCAGGGCCGGGCGGCGCTCGTCGGCTACCTGCCCGTCGGGTTCCCCGACGTGGACGGATCGATCGCCGCCGCCACCGCGATGGTCGAGGCGGGCGTCGACGTCGTCGAGCTCGGTGTGCCCTACTCCGACCCCGTGATGGACGGCCTGGTCATCCAGGGAGCGGTGGAGCACGCTCTCGCAGGCGGCGTCCGCGTCCGGGACACCTTCCGCGCCGTGGAGGCGGTCGCGGCCACCGGCGCGCCCGTGCTCGTCATGACGTACTGGAACCCGGTCGTGCGCCACGGCGTGGACGCGTTCGCGCGGGACCTCGCGGCCGCCGGCGGCGCCGGCCTCATCACCCCCGACCTCATCCCCGACGAGGCAGGGGAGTGGATCGCGGCCTCGGACACCCACGGGCTCGACCGCGTCTTCCTCGTCGCCCCCAGCTCGACCCCGCAGCGCCTGGGCCTCACGGCCCGGGCGAGCCGCGGCTTCGTCTACGCCGCCTCCACCATGGGCGTCACGGGAACGCGCGCGACGGTCGGTGCGGACGCCGCCCGCCTGGTCCGCGACACCCGGGCGGCCGGGGCCGAGCACGTGTGCGTGGGACTCGGCGTGAGCACCGGCGAGCAGGCTGCCGAGGTGGCCGCCTACGCCGACGGCGTCATCGTCGGCAGCGCGTTCGTGCGGGCGCTCGCCGAGGCCGAGGACCTCGAGGCCGGCCTCGACGCGCTGCGGCGGGTCGTCGGCGAGCTCGCGGCGGGTGTGCGGAGCGTGACCCGGTGACCGGGCTCGCGGCGATGCTGCCCGCGGCGATCCCCAGCCCGCCGCAGTCGGTCTGGTACCTCGGCCCGGTGCCGCTGCGGGCGTACGCGCTCGCCATCCTGGTGGGCATCGTCGCCGCGGTGTGGATCACGCAGCGCCGGTGGGCCGCGCGGGGCGGCGACCCCGAGACGGTCCTGGAGATCACCTACTGGGCGGTGCCGTTCGGGATCGTGGGCGGGCGGATCTACCACGTCTTCTCCTCGCCGGACGCGTACTTCGGCGCCGACGGGAACCCGGCGAAGGCCTTCAGGATCTGGGAGGGCGGCCTCGGCATCTGGGGGGCGATCGCCTTCGGCGCGCTCGGCGCCTACATCGGCTGCCGCCGCCAGGGCGTCCGCTTCTCGGTGTTCGCCGACTCCGTCGCTCCGGGTCTCCTCGTCGCGCAGGCCATCGGGCGGCTCGGCAACTGGTTCAACCAGGAGCTCTTCGGTGCTCCCACCGACCTGCCCTGGGGCCTGCGGATCGACCCGGCGAGCCCGACGTTCCCGGACGGGCTGCCGCCCGACACGCTGTTCCACCCGACGTTCCTGTACGAGATGCTGTGGAACCTCGCGGCGGCCGCCGTCCTGGTGTGGGCCGACCGGCGGTTCCGCCTCGGTCACGGGCGCGTGTTCTGGCTCTACGTGGTCCTCTACACCGCCGGGCGCGTGTGGATCGAGGCCCTGCGCATCGACCCCGCCGAGACGGTCCTCGGGCTCCGCCTCAACGTCTGGACGTCCATCGTGGTCGGGGTGGGGGCGCTGGTAGCCTTCGTCGTGGTCGGACGTCGCCACCCCGGGCGTGAGACCACTGTGCAGCTGCAGTCCGCTGACGGTCAGGACGCCCCGGCCGACGACCGCAGCTGAGGCGGACGGCCGCCGAGCAGAGGATGCAGCACGGTCAGGGATCCCGTGCCGGTCCTGGTGCGGCGACCGTGCCCCGAACGCAACGGGCCGACGGCGTCCCGATGTGCTCCACCCCGACAGGACCCGGCCCCGGCCGGGCGACAGCGAGGACGGTACACATGAACCGGCCGGCTCCCAGCGCCATGCCCGCGGCCCAGGGCCTCTACGACCCTGCCGCGGAGCACGACGCCTGTGGCGTCGCGTTCGTCGCGACGCTGCGCGGCACGCCCGGGCGTGACATCGTCGACGCGGGCCTGACCGCCCTGCTCAACCTCGACCACCGGGGGGCCGTCGGCGCCGAGACCGACAGCGGCGACGGCGCGGGCATCCTCACCCAGATCCCGGACGCGTTCCTGCGCGACGTCGTCGACGCGGAGCTCCCGGCCCCCGGTCACTACGCCATCGGCATGGCGTTCCTGCCGACCGACGACGACGCCCTCGCCGCGGCCGTCGCCGGGGTCGAGCGGCTCGTCGCCGAGGAGGGGCTCGAGGTCCTCGCCTGGCGTGACGTCCCGGTCACGGCCGAGCTCGTGGGCCCGACCGCGCGGGCGAGCATGCCCGTGTTCCGTCACCTGGTCGTGGCCGACCCGGCCCGCACGCTGGCCGGTCTGGACCTGGACCGGCGCGCGTACCGGGTCCGCAAGCGCGCCGAGCGCGAGCTCGAGCTGTACTTCGCGTCGCTGTCCGCCCGGACGCTCACCTACAAGGGCATGCTGACGACGGCCCAGCTGGAGCCGTTCTTCCCGGACCTGTCCGACCCGCGCTACGCCTCCGAGCTGGCGCTCGTGCACTCGCGGTTCTCCACGAACACCTTCCCGTCGTGGCCGCTCGCCCAGCCGTTCCGGCTCATCGCGCACAACGGGGAGATCAACACGGTCCGCGGCAACCGGAACTGGATGGCGGCGCGGCAGTCGACGTTGTCCAGCGACCTGCTGGGTGACCTGACCGCGCTGCTGCCGGTCTGCACCCCGGGCGCCAGCGACTCGGGCAGCTTCGACGAGGTCCTCGAGCTGCTCCACCTCGCCGGGCGCAGCCTGCCGCACGCGGTGCTCATGATGATCCCGGAGGCGTGGGAGAACCACGCCGAGATGGACCCCGCGCGCCGGGCGTTCTACGAGTACCACGCCTCGCTCATGGAGCCGTGGGACGGCCCCGCCGCCCTGACCTTCACCGACGGCACCGTCATCGGGGCGGTGCTCGACCGCAACGGCCTGCGCCCGGGGCGCTACTGGGTGACCGACGACGGCCTCGTGGTCCTCGCCAGCGAGAGCGGCGTGCTGGACCTGGACCCCTCGACGATCCGGGAGAAGGGTCGCCTGGAGCCGGGGAAGATGTTCCTCGTCGACACCGGCGCGGGCCGCGTCATCGACGA
Organism: Actinotalea sp.; assembly: GCA_014360395.1. GTDB lineage: Bacteria > Actinomycetota > Actinomycetes > Actinomycetales > Cellulomonadaceae > Actinotalea. Next base: position 1,425 of record JACIXM010000527.1, on the reverse strand, counting down.
CAAGGAGATCAAGTCCCAGCTCGCTGCGCAGCGGCCGTACTCGCAGTGGGTGCAGGACCACTCCGTGTTCCTCGACCAGCTCCCCGAGCGCGAGCACGTCCAGCACAGCCCGGCCTCGGTCCGCCGTCGTCAGCGCGCCTTCGGCTACACCGAGGAGGAGCTGCGGGTCATCCTCACGCCGATGGCGGCGACGGGGGCGGAACCGCTCGGCGCGATGGGCTCGGACACGCCGATCGCGGTGCTGTCCCAGCGGCCACGCCTGCTCTTCGACTACTTCACCCAGATGTTCGCCCAGGTGACCAACCCGCCGCTGGACGCGATCCGCGAGGAGCTCGTGACCTCGATCGGCGGCGCGATCGGCCCGGAGCCCAACCTGCTGGCGGACGTGCCGGAGCACGCCCGCAAGCTCGTCCTGCCGTTCCCGGTGCTCGACAACGACCAGCTGGCGAAGATCGTCCGCATCGACCGCGACCCGCAGCTGGCGGGCGTCTTCCGCACGGTGACCATCAAGGGCCTGTACCGGGTCGACGGCGGGCACGAGGCCCTGGCCAAGCGCCTGGAGAAGATCTTCGCCGAGGTCGACCAGGCGGTGGCCGAAGGCGTCTCCTTCATCGTGCTGTCCGACCGCGACTCCGACGCCGACCAGGCACCGATCCCGTCGCTGCTGCTGTCGAGCGCGGTGCACCACCACCTGCTGCGGCGCCACACCCGCACCCGGGTCAGCCTCGTCGTCGAGGCCGGTGACGTCCGCGAGGTCCACCACGTGGCGCTCCTCATCGGCTACGGGGCCGCGGCGGTCAACCCGTACCTCGCCATGGAGACGGTCGAGCGGATGGCGCGCGAGGGTGCGCTGGGCGACGTCGGCCCGGAGAAGGCCGTCGCGAACCTCATCAAGGCGCTCGGCAAGGGCGTGCTCAAGGTCATGAGCAAGATGGGCATCTCCACGATCGCGTCCTACCGGGGTGCCCAGGTCTTCGAGGCGGTGGGCCTGGCGCAGGAGGTCATCGACCGCTACTTCGCCGGCACGACCAGCCGGCTGGGCGGGGTGGGCCTCGACGTCCTCGCGGCGGAGGTCGCGTCTCGGCACGCCGACGCGTACCCGGCGTCGGGAAACCCGCAGGCCCACCAGCGCCTGACCGTCGGCGGGGAGTACCAGTGGCGCCGGGGCGGTGAGGAGCACCTCTTCGACCCCGAGACCGTCTTCCGGCTCCAGCACTCGACGCGGACGCGGCAGCTCGACGTCTTCCGCCAGTACACGCGGCGTGTCGACGACCAGGCCAAGCGCCTCATGACGCTGCGCGGGCTGCTGACCTTCGCCGAGGGCGTGCGCCCGCCGGTGCCGCTGGACGAGGTCGAGCCGGTGAGCGAGATCGTCAAGCGCTTCAACACCGGGGCGATGTCGTACGGCTCGATCTCCGCCGAGGC
>JACIXM010000526.1 GCA_014360395.1 Actinotalea sp. | reverse complement strand
GCAGCGGCATGACGAGGGTGTCGGCGTGGTCGAGCATCTCGCGCGAGGCCCGCAGCACCACCACCTCGCTGGCGCCGGCGTCGCCACCGACGCGGATCTGGGCGTCGACGTGGGCGTGCTCGCACCGGGCGTCCTCCGCCAGGACGAGCACCCGGCACGGGTGCTCACGGCTCGCGGCGTTCGCGACGCCGACCGCGTCCTCGAGGTGATCGGCCCCGACCTCGACGAGCAGCGTGAGCACGCGTCCGAGGGCGACCGCACCGCCCTCGTCGCGCAGGCGCAGCAGCGCCTTGGCCACGGCCGACGTCGTCGTGTCCGGCATGTCGTGGATCATCCTGGTCCTCCCTCGCTGTGGCGTGGGCCGGTCACGGCCGGCGCCACGTCCGCCCGTCGCGGGCCATCATCGCGTCGGCCGACTCCGGCCCCCAGGTGCCCGACCGGTACTGCTCGGGCCGTCCGTGCTCGGCCCAGAACGCCGTGATGGGGTCCAGGATCCTCCAGCTCAGCTCGACCTCCTCGTGGCGCGGGAAGAGCGGCGGGTCGCCCAGCAGCACGTCGAGGATGAGCCGCTCGTACGCCTCGGGGGAGGACTCGGTGAACGCGTGCCCGTAGCCGAAGTCCATCGTGACGTCGCGGACCTCCATCGCCGTGCCGGGCACCTTCGAGCCGAACCGCATCGTCACCCCCTCGTCGGGCTGCACGCGGATGACGAGGGCGTTGTTCCCGAGCTCCTCGGTGGCGGTGGACTCGAACGGCAGGTGCGGGGCCTTCTTGAACACGACGGCGATCTCGGTCACCCGCCGCCCCAGGCGCTTGCCGGCGCGCAGGTAGAAGGGGACGCCGGCCCACCGGCGGGTGTCGATGTCCAGGCGGATGGCGGCGTAGGTCTCGGTGACGGACTCCGGGGCGATGCCCTGCTCGTCCAGGTACCCGACGACCTGCTCCCCGCCCTGCCAGCCGGCGGCGTACTGCCCGCGGGCCGTGTGGAGCTCGAGGTCCTTCGGGATGCGGACGGCGGAGAGCACCTTCTCCTTCTCCGCCCGCAGCGCGTCGGCGTCGAAGGAGACGGGCTCCTCCATGGCGGTGAGCGCCAGCAGCTGCAGGAGGTGGTTCTGGATGACGTCCCGTGCCGCGCCGATGCCGTCGTAGTAGCCCGCCCGGCCGCCGATGCCGATGTCCTCGGCCATCGTGATCTGGACGTGGTCGACGAAGTGCGCGTTCCAGATCGGCTCGAACAGCTGGTTGGCGAACCGCAGCGCCAGCATGTTCTGGACCGTCTCCTTGCCCAGGTAGTGGTCGATGCGGAAGACCGACTCGGGCTCGAAGACCTCCGACACGACGTCGTTGAGCTCGCGCGCGCTGGCCAGGTCGTGGCCGAACGGCTTCTCGACGACGACGCGGCGCCACGCACCCTCGGGCTGCTGCGACAGCCCCGAGCGCGCCAGCTGACGGCAGACCAGCGGGAAGGCGCTGGGCGGGACGGACAGGTAGAAGGCGTGGTTCCCCCCGGTGCCCCGCTCGGCGTCGAGCTCGGCGACCGTGCGGCTGAGGCGGTCGAACGCCGCATCGTCGTCGAACTCGCCCTGGACGAACCGGATGCCCTCGGCGAGCTGCTTCCAGGTGCTCTCGCGGAACGGCGTCCGGGCGTTCGCCTTGACGGCGTCGTGGACGACCTGGGCGAAGTCCTGCGTCTCCCAGTCCCGCCGGGCGAACCCGGTGAGGGCGAAGCCGGGGGGCAGGAGTCCGCGGTTCGCCAGGTCGTACACCGCCGGCATGAGCTTGCGTCGCGCGAGGTCGCCGGTCACGCCGAAGATGACGAGACCGCACGGGCCGGCGATGCGGGGCAGACGGCGGTCGCGGGCGTCCCGCAGCGGGTTGTGCTCCGCGGTGACGGGGGCGGGGGTCACGCCGTCGGCTCCTCGGCCCCGGCTGCCCGCAGGCCCTCGGTCACGGTCTGGAGCAGCTCGTCCCAGCTGGCCTCGAACTTCTCCACGCCCTCGTCCTCGAGCTGTCGCGTCACCTCGTCGATCTCGATGCCCAGGCCGGCGAGGCGCTCCAGGCGGGCGGCGGCGTCGTCGTACGCCGGGGTGACCGTGTCGCCGCGGACCTCACCGTGGTCCGCGACGGCCTCGAGCGTCTTGCCCGGCATGGTGTTGACCGTGTCGGGCGCCACCAGCTCGTCGACGTAGAGGGTGTCCGGGTAGGCGGGGTCCTTGACGCCCGTCGAGGCCCACAGGGGTCGCTGGGGCTGGGCACCCGCGGTGGCCAGGCCACGCCAGCGCTCGGAGGCGGAGACCTCCTCGAAGTACCGGTAGGCCAGCCGGGCGTTCGCGACCGCGATGGTCCCGCGCAGGTCGGCCGCCTCGGGCGTGCCGAGGGCGTCGAGCCGGGCGTCCACCGCGGCGTCGACGCGGGAGACGAAGAACGAGGCGACCGACTCGATCGCCGTGAGGTCCAGGCCCTTGGCCCGCGCCTGCTCGAGCCCGTCGAGGTAGGCGTCGACCACGGCGCGGTAGCGCTCCAGGGAGAAGATCAGCGTCACGTTGACGCTGATGCCCTCGGCGACGGCCGCGGTGATCGCGGGCAGTCCCTCGACGGTCGCCGGGATCTTGATGAAGAGGTTGGGCCGGTCGACGGTCGCCCAGAGGCGTCGGGCGGCCTCCAGCGTCGCGGTCGTGTCGCGGGCGAGCCGCGGGTCGACCTCGAGCGAGACGCGCCCGTCGCGGCCGGTCGCCCGGTGGACGGGCGCGAGCACGTCGCAGGCCTCCCGGACGTCGTCGGTGGTGATCGCGACGGCCGCCTCGTCGACCGAGGTGCCGGCCGCGGCGAGCTCACGGAGCTGCTCGTCGTAGGCCTCGCCCCGCGCCAGGGCCGAGGCGAAGATCGTGGGGTTGGTGGTGACGCCGACGACGCCGCGCTCGTCGACGAGGCGCTGGAGCTCGCCGCCCCGCAGGAGCTCGCGGGACAGGTCGTCCAGCCAGATGGCGACGCCGGCCTCCCGGAGACGGGCCACGGGGGCGGGGAGGTCTGCTGCGGTGTGCTCGGTCATCGTTCCTCCTGCGGGTGTCGCGGTGCGGGACGGGGGGAGCGGGCGGGGCCGGGGGCGAGTGC
>JACIXM010000525.1 GCA_014360395.1 Actinotalea sp. | reverse complement strand
TGGGCGAGCGTCTCTGACCGCTCCTGTCCCGCAGTCATGACGACGACCGCGTGCGCCGCTCCACGAGCGTGGGCACGCGGACGTCGTCGCGTCACGACCACCCCGTGAGGGAGAACCCATGAAGACCATCGCGGACCTGGGCGAGCTGCGCGGCAAGCGCGTGCTCGTCCGTGCCGACCTCAACGTGCCGCTCGACGGCACGACCATCACCGACGACGGGCGCGTCCGCGCCGCCGTCCCGACGCTGCGGACGCTCGTCGACGCCGGCGCCAAGGTCGTCGTCGCGGCGCACCTGGGCCGTCCCAAGGGCGCCCCGGACCCGAAGTACTCCCTCGCCCCCGTGGCCGTCCGGCTCGGTGAGCTCCTGGGCGTCCCGGTGACGCTCGCCGAGGACACCGTGGGCGCGTCCGCCCGCGCGACCGTCGAGGCGCTCGGCGAGGGCGAGGTCGCGCTGCTGGAGAACATCCGGTTCGACGCGCGCGAGACGTCCAAGGACGAGGCGGAGCGCGCGGCGCTGGCCGGCGACCTGGCCTCGCTGGCCGACGCCTACGTCTCCGACGGCTTCGGTGTCGTGCACCGCAAGCAGGCGTCCGTCTACGACGTCGCGCTGCAGCTGCCGGCCGCCGTGGGTGGCCTCGTCCTCACCGAGGTCGAGGCGCTGCGACGCGCGACCGAGAACCCCGAGCGCCCCTACGTCGTCGTCCTGGGCGGGTCGAAGGTGTCCGACAAGCTCGGTGTCATCGCCAACCTCCTGACCAAGGCGGACCGGCTCCTCATCGGCGGCGGCATGGTCTTCACGTTCCTGGCGGCGAAGGGCCACTCCGTGGGCACGTCGCTGCTGGAGGAGGACCAGGTCGAGACCGTCAAGGGCTACCTCGCCACGGCCGCGGAGCGCGGCGTGGAGATCGTCCTGCCGACCGACGTCGTCGTCGCGGACGCCTTCGCGGCCGACGCAGCGCACGACGTCGTCGCCGCGGACGCGATGCCCGAGGGCCGCATGGGGCTGGACATCGGCCCTGACTCGGCCGAGCTGTTCCGCAGCAAGATCCTCGACGCCCGCACGATCGTCTGGAACGGCCCGATGGGCGTCTTCGAGTTCGACGCCTTCGCCGCCGGGACCCGCGCCGTGGCGCAGGCCATGGTGGACGCCGGCGAGCAGGGTGCCTTCAGCATCGTCGGCGGTGGGGACTCCGCTGCCGCCGTGCGCCGCCTCGGCTTCGACGAGGCCGGCTTCGGCCACATCTCGACCGGTGGCGGCGCCAGCCTGGAGTTCCTGGAGGGCAAGGAGCTCCCCGGGATCGCCGTCCTCGAGCAGACCGCGAAGGAGAGCTGACCGTGGCGACCACACGCACCCCGCTCATGGCGGGCAACTGGAAGATGAACCTGGACCACCACCAGGCGACGCACCTCGTGCAGAAGCTGGCATGGACCCTCAAGGACGCCAAGCACGACTACTCGGCCGTCGAGGTGGCGGTGCTGGTGCCGTTCACCGACCTGCGGTCGGTGCAGACCCTCGTGGACGCCGACAAGCTGGAGCTCGCCTACGGCGCCCAGGACGTCTCCGCGCACACCGAGGGCGCGTACACCGGTGAGGTCTCGCCGGTCATGCTGGCGAAGCTGGGTGTGACGTACGTGGCGGTCGGGCACTCGGAGCGCCGGGAGTACCACGGCGAGGACGACGCCCTGTGCGCGGCCAAGGTGCGGTCGGCCTTCGGGCAGGGGCTCGTGCCGATCCTCTGCGTCGGGGAGGGCCTCGACGTCCGCAAGGCCGGCGAGCAGGTGCCCTACACGCTCGCACAGCTGGACGGTGCGCTCGAGGGCCTGCCGGCCGAGCACGCCGAGCGGATCGTCATCGCCTACGAGCCCGTCTGGGCCATCGGCACCGGCGAGGTCGCGACCCCGGAGGACGCGCAGGAGGTCTGCGGGGCCATCCGTGACCGCCTGGCCGAGCTCTACTCCCGCGAGCTGGCCGACGGCGTCCGCGTGCTCTACGGCGGCTCGGTGAAGTCGGGCAACGTCGCGGCGATCATGGCGCAGCCCGACGTGGACGGCGCGCTGGTCGGCGGCGCGAGCCTCGACGCCGAGGAGTTCGCGAAGATCGTCCGGTACCAGTCGCACAGCACCGGTCTCTGACCGGTCGGCGCCGGTCCCCGTCCGTGGGCGGGGACCGGCGACCGGCGCGCCCGAACCGGTGACGCGGGTGGGCCCGTCGCCCGGCGTCGCCTATCCTTGTCCGGGCGCCCACCGGTGCCCTGCTGCCGCTCGAGTGAGGAACAGACGAGTTCGTGGACGTCCTGCGCATCATCCTTCAGGTCCTGCTGGTGATCTCCAGCCTGCTCGTGATCGCCCTCGTGCTCCTGCACAAGGGCAAGGGAGGCGGCCTGTCGGACATGTTCGGCGGCGGCATCTCGAGCGGTGCCGGCAGCTCCGGTGTGGCCGAGCGGAACCTCAACCGCATCACCATCGGACTGGCCGTGCTCTGGGCGGTCATCATCGTGCTCCTGGGCCTGATCCAGCGCGTCAGCTGACAACGGAGGTCAACCGTGGCGAGCGGTAGTGCAATTCGAGGGTCCCGCGTCGGCGCGGGGCCGATGGGCGAGGCCGAGCGCGGCGAGTCGGCACCCCGGTTCTGGGTGTCGTACTGGTGCGCGAACGGCCACGAGACCCGTCCGAGCTTCTCGGAGGAGGCGGGCGCCGAGGCCCCGGAGACGTGGGACTGCCCCCGCTGCGGGTTCCCCGCCGGCCAGGACCAGCAGAACCCCCCGTCGCCGGTCCGCAACGAGCCGTACAAGACGCACCTGGCGTACGTGAAGGAACGGCGGACCGACGAGGACGGCGCGGCCATCCTCGACGAGGCGCTCGCCGCGCTGCGGGCCCGCCGCGGCGGCTGACCGCACGACGATCGACGACGGAGCCCGGCGCCCCTGGGGTGCCGGGCTCCGCTGCGTCCGCCCCTGCCGCGTCCGGCGCCGGGTCGGGGCGTCCTAGTCCGCCGGGACCGCGGAGGCAGCCTCGACGTCGAGCAGCCAGAGCGTCCGCCGTCGGCCCAGCGCGCCGGCGGCGGGGGTGCGGACCACGTCGTCACCGGCGAGACCGCGCGCGGCGGCGTCCGCCTTGTCGGCCCCCGCGACCACGAGCCACACCTCCCGGGCGGCCTCGATCGCCGGCCAGGTGAGGCTCACGCGCTCCGACGGGGGCTTGGGCGACTCGTGGACACCGATCACGGTGCGGTCCACCACCCCCACGCCGTCGTGACCCGGGAAGAGCGAGGCCACGTGGCCGTCCGGTCCCATCCCCAGCAGGAGCACGTCGAAGGACGGCACGGCGGGGCCGGAGTCGTCGCCCGGCTCCTCGTCGGCCGCGAACCGGGCGAGCTCCGCGGCGTAGACGACGGCGGCGTCCTCGGGGCGGTGGATCCCCGGAGCGTCCGCGGCGGGCACGGGGTGGACGTTCTCCGGCGGGATCGGCAGCGCGTCCAGGAGCGCCTCGCGGGCCTGGGTCTCGTTCCGGTCCGCGTGACCGGCCGGGAGGAACCGTTCGTCGCCCCACCACAGGTGCACGCCCGTCCAGTCGACGGCGTCGCGCAGGGGCGAGGCGGCGACCTCCCGCAGGGTCCGGATCCCGACGGTGCCACCGGTCAGCCCCACGTGCAGCGGCCGGCGCGTCGCCTGGCCGTCGACGAGGTGCAGGAGCAGCCGGGCTGCGGTGGCGGCGGCGACGGTCGCCGCGTCCGGGTGGACGACGGCCAGCCGTGCGGGCCGATCGGCGGTGCTCATGCTGCGGTGATCCTCTCCAGCCCGGTCAGCACCTCGCCGAAGACCTCGTCCGGGTCGAGCCGGCGCAGGTCCTCCGCGACGCACTCCGTGAGCTGACGCAGGGGCATCGAGACGCGGCGCTCCGGCTGGCCCGGTTGCAGCAGCGTGGCGGTCCGCCCGTCGGGTCGGTCGATGACGACCGGCCCGCTCGGCCGGTCGAGCTCCACGCGGGTGACCGCCTGGGCGTCCTCGAGCTGGACGACGTCCACCGGGCAGTCCAGGGCCTCCGCGAGCCACGCGGCGAGCAGCCAGACGCTCGGGTGGCGACCGGCGCCGTGCACCGCCGCCCGACGGACGGGCTCGTGCGGCGGCTGGTCCAGGGCGGCCGCGAGGAGTCCCCGCCAGACCGTCAGCCGGGTCCACGCGAGGTCCGTGTCACCGGCGGCGTAGCCGACTCGCAGCCGGTCCAGGGCGGCCCGGGGGTCCGCACAGCTGACCGAGTCCGTGATCCGGCGCTGCGCCATGCGGCCCAGCGGGTGCTCGGCGGGCACCTCGGGCATCGCGTCCGGCCACCACACGACGATCGGCGCGTCGGGCAGCAGCAGCGGCATGACGAGCGTGTCTGCGTGGTCGAGCATCTCGCGCGAGGCCCGCAGCACCACCACCTCGCTGGCGCCGGCGTCGCCAC
>JACIXM010000524.1 GCA_014360395.1 Actinotalea sp. | reverse complement strand
GGCCGCCGGACCGCGGAGAGTTCGCCGTGCGAGGCACGGGGAACTCTCCGCGGTCGGGGTCGGGGCGGGACGGGGGCGATCAGTCCTGGATCTTCGCGACCAGGCGGCCCTGGATCTCACCCTTGTGCAGCTTCTCCAGGCCCTCGGGGATGCCGTCGAAGTCGATCACCGTGGTGATGGGCTCGATGTCGCCGGACGCGAGCATCTCGTAGATCGCCGCGATGTCCTCCTTGGTGCCACCCATCGACCCCCAGAGCTGGGCCTCCTTGAGGATGACGTCGCGGATGTCGAGCGTCGTCTCCAGGCGGCCCATACCGACCTGCACCACGCGGCCGTTCTGCCGGATCGCCTTGAGGGCGCCCGACGTCGTCGTGCCGAACCCGGCGTAGTCGACGATGAGGTCGAAGTCCTGGCCGGCCCACTCCTCGACGCTCTTGACGACGCTCTTGGCGCCGATCTTCTCGGCCAGCGGCCAGACGTCCTCGTTGACCTCCGCGACGTGCACCTCGGCGCCCTTGAGCACCCCGACGCGCGCACCGATCTGCCCCAGCCCGCCGAGGCCGATGACGCCGACCTTCATGCCCGGCGCGAGCTCACCGCGGACGGCGATCGCGTGGTAGGAGGTCATGCCGGCGTCGGTCCCGAGCGCGGCCATCTCGTAGGACAGCCCGTCCGGCATCGGGACGAGGTCCTCCTCGTGCGCGACGTGCTGGAACGTGAAGCCGCCGTTGCGGTTGTAGCCGGGGGCGCCGTGGCCCGCCGTCGGGCAGATACCCACCCGGTCGCCGACCTTGGCGTGCGTGACGCCCTCGCCCACCTTCGTCACGACGCCCGCGATCTCGTGGCCGAACACGATCGGCGTGAAGTCGATGAGCGCCATCCAGCCGGCGTCCGTCATCGCGCCGACGTCCGAGTGGCACAGGCCCGCCGCCTTGATGTCGAGGAGGACCTCGCCGGGGCCGGGCTCCGGCTCGGGGATGTCCGCACCGACCAGCGGCTCGTTCGTGCCGGTGAAGTGCCACGCTCGCATGTCTGCCTCCGTCCCTGGCCCGGGCGCGCACGGCGACCGGGCATACGTCGTTGTACGTCCGGGTGCCGGAGGCGGGCGACGGGGGAGGTCGCCCACCCCCGGCTCCTCCAGCCTCGCCCGGCCGGGACAGGGCCCGGCCGGGAC
>JACIXM010000523.1 GCA_014360395.1 Actinotalea sp. | reverse complement strand
GGTGCCGGAGGCGGGCGACGGGGGAGGTCGCCCACCCCCGGCTCGTCCAGCCTCGCCCGGCCGGGACAGGGCCCGGCCGGGACCATGGTCCCGGCACCCGCCGACGACGACGCCGCTGGTCGCGCAGGCGCAGACGTGGCGGCGTCGGGCGCATCCGTCCGGCCGTCCCGGACCGTAGAGAAGGCATGGGACCCGACGCGTTCAGCGACTGGCGGCCCCGCACGCGCCCGCCCGGCGGACGCACCGCCACCCCGCCCGGTCCGGGCCAGGAGTCGGTGTGGGACTACCCCCGCCCACCGGCGGTCGTGCCGAGCGAGGAGCACGTCGTCGTCGTCCTCGGCACGACGGTCGTCGCGGCCACCCGCCGTGCGCTGCGCGTGCTCGAGACCTCGCACCCACCGACGTACTACCTGCCGATCGAGGACGTCGCCGACGGCGCCCTCGTACCCGTCGAGGGCGCGGCGACCTTCTGCGAGTTCAAGGGCCGGGCGGGCTACTACGACGTCGTCGGCGCCGACGAGCTGGGCCGTCCCCTGGTCGCGCCGCAGGCGGCGTGGGCGTACCCGGCGCCGGCGCCCGGCTACGAGCGGCTCGTCGGGCACGTCGCGCTGTACCCGGGCCGGATGACCCGCTGCACCGTCGACGGCGAGGTCGTCGAGGCCCAGCAGGGCGACTTCTACGGCGGGTGGCGCACGAGCCGCGTCGTCGGCCCGTTCAAGGGGGGCGCCGGCACCTGGGGCTGGTGAGACGCGGGCCGTCAGGCCGAACCCTCGCCGCTGGGCGCGACGGCGCGGGAGCATGGTGGTGAACCGGTGCGCGCCGCGCCGGCCCGCCGAGGAGCACGCATGTCGTCCGCCGTCCTCCCGAGGAGTGCGCGCGGCGAGTGGCCGAACGTCCCGGCGCCACCTGCGTAGCGTGAGGGAGTGGTGGTCGTCAGGGTGGCGCCGGAGCTGCGCCTGCTCGTGGGGCGACGGTGGCGCGCCGAGACGGTGGAGGTCGGGGTGTCCGGCACGGACACGGTCGGGCACGTCGTCGAGTCGGTCGGGGTCCCGCTCACCGAGGTCGGCGGGCTCCGCCTGGACGGCCGTCCCGTGCCGCCGCCGACCCGGGCGAGCGGTGACGTCGTCGACGTGGCGGCCCGTGGCCGCCCGCAGCCCGCACCCACGGACCCGCCGCGGTTCCTCCTCGACGTCCACCTCGGCAGCCTCGCCCGGCGCCTGCGGCTGCTCGGCCTGGACGCCGCCTGGTACCCCGACGGCCCCGACTCCGACGACGACGCCCTCGTCGCCCGCGCCACCGACGAGCGCCGCGTCCTGCTCACCCAGGACCGCGCGCTGCTGCGCCGCCGCGCCCTGCCCGACGGCGCCCTGGTCCGCGGCACCGGCGTGGACGACCAGGCCGACGACGTCCTGGACCGCTTCGCCCCGGCCCTGGCCCCGTGGACGCGCTGCGTCGCCTGCGGCGGTGCGCTGCACCCCGCCACCGCCGACGACGTCGCCGCGCACCTCGAGCCGGGCACGCGCCGCACGTACACGGACTTCTCGGCGTGCGCCGGCTGCGGGCGTGTGTACTGGCGCGGGGCTCACGCGGCCCGGCTGGAGCTGGTCGTGGCCCGGGCGCGCGAGGTGGTGGAGCGCCGTCGTCGGGCGGGCGTCAGCCGCTGACGGTCGGCCCGGCCTCGTCGGGCGTGATGACGAGCAGGCAGCGCTGCTCGTGCTCCATCGCCTCGCGGTAGGCGTCCCAGTCCTCGTGCTCGCCGGCCGCGAGCCGGTAGTACTCCACGAGCGGCTCCATCGCCGCGGGCAGGGAGATGATCTCGACCGGCCCGGCGAGCTGGACCCAGGGCCCGAAGAACCGCTCGGTGAACACGCACAGGGACGCCCGCGGGTGCCGGCGCAGGTTGCGCGTCTTCACCGCGGTCTCGCGGGTGCTGACCAGGAGGCGCCCGGCGTCGTCGACGACGGCGAGCACGGGCGACAGCTGCGGCTCTCCGTCGCCGCGGCGCGTGGCGAGGACCGCCCGCCCGTTCCCGCGCACGAAGTCCAAGGCGGTGGGGATGTCCATGGTGCTGGTCTACCAGGCGCTCCCCGCGGCGACCAGGCCAGGGCCATGCCCCGCCCGCCCCACCGATCCAGCTCCCGGGAGCGCCGGACCGAGTCGTCGGGCCCGGGGGGGAGGACACCCCGCCCCCCGCCCGGGGGGGG
>JACIXM010000522.1 GCA_014360395.1 Actinotalea sp. | reverse complement strand
GCCGGCCGCCCGGGCCGGGGGCGGCGGAGAGGTCACCGGCGATCTGCAGCGCCCGTTCCTCGCTGTCGACCTCGACGGTCCAGTAGCCCGCCAGCGGCGTGCGACGCTCCTCGAACGGCCAGTCCCGCACGACCGGCGGGTTGCGGCCGTCGCCACGGACGAGCTTGCCGGCCTGGGGCGGCGCCAGACCCTCCCCGGCGACCAGCTCCCCGCGCCCCACGAGCTCCTCGCCGAGCCGCTGCTGGTAGGCGACGTGCGCCTCGACGTCGGCCTGCTCCCAGCGGTCCATGGGCGGCACGCCCGGGACCTCCTCGTAGGACATCAGCAGCATGAACCTCACCGCGGCCACCTCCCTGCCCCCGCACCTGCGGTCGAGCACGCGCCCGGGCCGGCCGGCCCGACTCCTCGTGCGCATCGATCATCGCCCGACGACGGCGCCCGCGTCACCTCGTCCCCGTCGCCTGCCCGGTCGCTGCCACCGATGTGCCCGCAGTCGCGAGCGGCTCGCCCTCACCGGCCCCGGTGGTCCTCCACGGCGAGCCGCGGCCCGCGTCGCGGCACCCGGGCCCGCCCGCTGAGCAGCAGGTACCGGATCGCCCGGTAGCGGTGCCCGCGGTACGGCTCCAGGAGGGCCAGCATGCCGTCGTCGTCGACCTTCTCCCCCGCGAGCGCCCAGCCGACCTGACCCGGCAGGTGGTAGTCGCCCACGGAGACGGCGTCCGGGTCGCCGAGCGCCCGCTGGACGGTCTCCGCGACGGTCCACGCCCCGACGCCGGGGACCGTCAGCAGCCGCCGGTGCAGCTCGCCGGCCTCCCGCCCGACCGCCTCCTCCAGCCGCCCGGCGACCCGCGCCGCCGCGACGACCGTCCGCGCGCGCTGCGGGTCCACGCCCGCCCGGTGGAAGTCCCACACCGGCACCTGCGACCACCCCCGCGCCGACGGCGGCACCCGCATGCCCTCCGGCGCGGGGCCGGGCGCGGGCTCGCCGTGGCAGCGCAGGAGGTACCGCCACGCGTCGTGCGCCGTCTGCGTGATGACGCGCTGCTCGAGGACCGCCGGGACGAGCGCCTCGAGCACCAGGCCGGTCCGGCCGATCCGCACGTGCGCGAGGCGGCGGTGCGCGTCGCGGACCGGCCCGTGCGGCGGGTCGAACGCGGCGCCGTCGTCGAGGTCCCCGAGCAGCGCGGGGACGGCGGCGAGCGCCTCGTCCGCGCCGTCGCCCCACGCGGCCGCCTCGACCTCGCACGGCCCGACCTGCCGGATCCGCACCGTCGCCGGACCGGACGCCGGGCGGCAGGTGCGCCAGAACGCGCCGTCGGTCGTCTGCTGGAACGCCGGGTCGCGGAAGCCCCGGCGCAGCGGCGACAGGGTGCGGCGCACGTCGGTCGGGGCGCTCAGCGTGAGCGTCGTCGCGAGCGTCGGCACGGCGGCATCGTCACACGCCCGCCTGACACGCCGACACCCCCGCAGCGCGCCCCGCTGGGCCGGGACGGCGGACGTCCCCCGCCTCTCGCACGGCGGACCCTCCGGTCCCCAGCCCCGATGCGGAAGATCGCCCGCGTCTGGCGCGGTGAGCTCTCCGCACTGCGGCAACGGGCGGCCACAGGGGCCTTCGGCGGCGCGGGCGTCCACAGGTGGGCCGTTCCCCTCGGCGGGGCCGGAGGCGGTCGGTCTGGGATGGCCCGCGTGGAGAACCTCCCTTCGACGATCCGCGATCTTGCGCGGCGGCAGGACGGCGTCGTCAGCGTGGCCCAGTGCGTGGCACGCGGTGTCGGCGCCGACGCGGTCGAGCGCCGGGCACGCACGGGCCAGTGGGTCCGGCTGCACCGAGGGGTGTACGTCACCCACGCGGGACGACCGACGTGGCGGGCCGGCGCCTGGGCCGCCCTCCTCCTGGCGGGCACCGGGGCGGCACTGAGTCACCGGTCGGCGGCGTACGTGCACGGGATCGTGCGCGACCCGCCACGCGGCATCGAGGTGTCGGTGCCGGAACCGCGTCGCGTGACGGCGGTGCGCGGCGTCGTCGTCCGCCGGAGCCGGCGGCTCGAGGTGACGGCTCGTGGCGGCCTGCCTGTGACACCGCGGGGCCCGACCGTGCTGGACCTCGTGGACCACTCGAGGACGACCGACGACGTCGTCGGGCTCCTCACGTCGGCGGTCCGTGCGGGCGTCCCGGCGCGGGAGGTGCTCGACGCCCTGCGACGACGCCCCCGCGCGCGGCACCGCGGGCTCGTGACCGACCTGCTCGGCGAGGTCGGCTGCGGCGCGGAGTCGCCGATGGAGCTGCGGTACCACCGGGACGTCGAGCGCGCGCACGGCTTGCCGAGGTCGACGCGACAGGTGGCGCAGGTGGTCGGCGGACGCTGGATCCGCGCCGACGCCGTCTACGTCGGGCTCGGGGTCCGCGTCGAGCTCGACGGCGAGCTGGCGCACCCCGGTGGCCGCACCGTCGCCGACACGTGGCGGGACAACGCCGTGCTGGTCGAGCTCGGCGAGATCACCCTGCGGTACCGCTGGCACCACGTGCGGGTCACCCCGTGCCTCACCGCGCGCCAGGTGGCGCAGGCGCTGCGGTCCCGCGGCTGGGACGGCGTCACCCGCCGCTGCACCCCCACCTGCGCGGCCCGCTGACCACCCGTCCGGGCCGCCGGACCGCGGAGAGTTCGCCGTGCGAGGCACGGGGAACTCTCCGCGATCGGGGTCGGGGCGGGACGGGGGGGCGATCAGTCCTGGATCTTCGCGACCAGGCGGCCCTGGATCTCACCCTTGTGCAGCTTCT
>JACIXM010000521.1 GCA_014360395.1 Actinotalea sp. | reverse complement strand
TCTTGAGATAGAACTGGGTCAGCTCCGGGTGGCGCGCCATGGTCTCGAGAAAGACCCCGCGCGGGATGGCCACCACAAAGGTGTCTTCCAAGGCCTCGGCGTCCATGGTGGCGTGGGTGCCGTGATGTATGGCCGCCGGCTCGCCGCCGCCTACGCCAGGCCCGGCGGGGAGCACCTGCGGGCGTGGATCGACGCCATGCCGAACGAGCAGTACCAGTCGCTGTTCGGCGCGGAGCCGGCCGACGTCCGCGAGCGCTTCCTCGACGGCGCCCCGGCGGAGGTCGCCGCGTTCGTCGCGGGGATCCCCGACGCCGAGCTCGCGCCGCTGGTCACCGACCTCGGCGGCCACGACCTCGCCGCCCTGCTCGAGGCGTTCGCGCAGTGCGACGCCGTGACCGACCGGCCCAGCGTCGTCCTCGCGTACACGGTCAAGGGCTGGGGCCTGCCCATCGCCGGCAACCCGCGCAACCACGCCGCCCTGCTGAGCCCCGAGCAGGTCGACGCCCTGCGGGCCGAGCACGGGCTGACCCGCCAGACGGAGTGGGACCGGCTCGACCCGTCGTCGGCAGCGGGCACCCTCGCCGCGGCGCGGCGCGAGGCGCTGGCCCGGCCGCCGCGGACGCCGTCGTCGGGCGTGGTCGTGCCGACGTCGACGGGGGTGCGGACCGGCAAGCCCGTCTCCACCCAGGAGGTCTTCGGGCGGGTGCTCGTCGAGCTGAGCCGCGACGAGGCGGTCGCGCCCCTGCTGGTGACGACGGCGCCGGACGTCGCGACGTCGACGAACCTCGCCGGGTTCATCAACCGCGCGGGCGTCTTCGCGCCGGCGGAGCGCCGGTCGTGGTCGCAGGACCGCATGCTGCGCTGGACCGAGACGCCCGCCGGGCAGCACATCGAGCTGGGCATCTCGGAGATGAACCTCTTCCTGCTGCTGGGTCAGCTCGGGCTGTCGTGGGACCTGTCCGGCCAGCCGCTGCTGCCGGTGGGCACCGTGTACGACCCGTTCGTGCTGCGCGGGCTCGACGCGTTCGTGCACGCGGTCTACTCCGGGGCACGGTTCGTCGTCGCCGGGACGCCGTCGGGCATCACGCTCGCGCCCGAGGGCGGCGCGCACCAGTCGACGATCACCGCCTCGGTCGGACTGGAGCTGCCCGGGGTCACCTTCGTCGAGCCCGCGTACGCGACGGCGCTGGACTGGCTGCTGTGCGACGCGCTCGGGCGGATCGCCGCGGGACCGCAGGCGCCCACCACCGCCGCCCCGGCCGACGACGGCGCCACGTACCTGCGCCTGACGACCCGCCCGCTCGACCAGGCGCCGTTCGAGGCCGCGCGCGCCCGGCTGGGGGACGCGGTGCTGCGGCGGCAGGTGCTCGCGGGGGCGTACCGGCTGGTCGACGCGCACGAGGCGCACCCCGAGCTGCGCGAGAGCGGAGCGCCCGTCGTGCACCTGGTCGGGTCCGGGGCGGTGCTGCCGGAGGTGCTGGCGGCGGCCCAGGAGCTCGCGGGCGAGGGGATCGCCGCGCACGTCGTCGACGTGACGTCGCTGGACCGGCTGTACACCGCATGGCAGCGCACGCTGCGCCAGGGGGTGCGGACGGCGACCGCGCCGAGCGTGCCCGGGGCGTTGCGCACGGCCTTCCCGGACCGCGCGCCGGTGGTGACCGTGCACGACGCGGCGTCGCACGCGATGGCGTGGCTGGGCTCGGCGCTCGGGGTGCACGCCGTGCCGCTGGGCGTGGACGCGTTCGGCCAGTCCGGGTCCGTGCACGACCTGTACGAGCTGCACGACCTGCTGCCCGGCTCGATCGTCAACGCCGCCCTGGCCGCCCTCACCCTCGGCTGACGCGACGCGCGCGCCCGCTGCGCGCCCCCGGATCGCGGAGAGTTCACCGTGTCTGACGCGGGTCACCTTCCGCGATCTGCTGTCAGGTCGGCCGACCGTCAGGCAGCGAGGGCGTGCTCGTTCGCGCGGGCGAACTGGAGGATGTCGAGCGCGACCCGCGGATCCGTCGCGGTGCGCATGTGGCCGAGGCCGCGGTACCAGACGAGCGTGCAGTGCGGGATGAGCGCGGCGGTCTCGACGACGAGCTCCCGGGGGAAGCAGTAGTCGTGGTCGCCGGCGATGAGCAGCACCGGCACGGTGATCTCCGGGAGCACCGACCGCGCGTCGGCCTCGGCCTCGGCACGGGCCTCCACCAGGGCGCTCTCCGGGGACCCGCCGGAGCCCAGCATCTCCGGAGCCATCAGTCGGCTCATCACCGGGGCCAGGAGCCGCCGCGGCGCGGCGAGCCGCTCGTTCGGCAGCAGGTACGTGCCGATGACCTCACCGAGATCCTCGACGTCGCGGCTCACGATCGCCTCCGCCATCCGCTGGTCCAGGTGGACGGCCCACTCGCTGGCCCTCCACGCCCCGGCGACGAGGGCGAGGGTGCCGAACGTCTCCGGGTGCCGTGCCGCGAGGTACTGGCCGACCATCGCGCCGTAGGACACGCCCGCGGCGATGTCGACCCGTCCACCGAACTCGTCACGGACGACGGCGGCGTAGTCGTCGGCCATGTCGGCCATCGTGTGACCGTCCGGCATCGGCCGGCGTCGCAGGACGTGCCAGATGCGGTAGCCGTCGTCGGTGAGCGGCCGGAAGCGGTTCACCAGCATGCGGGACATCGCCCCGCTCGGCAGCCCTCCGCCGGGGCCCCCCGGCATCCAGAGCAGGTCCTTCGGCCCGTCGCCCCAGGCGGCGTACTCCATGCCGTTGGTGAACCGCCCGGTCGACGGCTCAGGAGGGCGGCGCCGGGAGCGAAGGGGGCGCGGGCGGTCGGTCATCGTCATCACCTCGTCGGGGACGGGCGCGTCCTCGCGCCACCTCCCAGCATCCCCACCACGGCGGACGACGCGTCGAGGGCCCAAGGTCCCGGCCCACCCCCTCCCGCGGCGCCATCACCTGGCCGGGGGATGATCACGGGCATAGCCTCGGCAGATGGCCCGGTACTTCGACGTCCACCCGCAGGACCCGCAGCCGCGGAGCATCGCGCAGGTCGTCGCGATGCTGCGGGACGACGCGCTCATCGCCTACCCGACGGACTCCTGCTACGCCTTCGGCGCCCGGATGGACAGCCCGACCGCCGCCGAGCGGATCCGCCGCATCCGGCACCTGGGCGACAAGCACCACTTCACGCTCGTGTGCAGCGACTTCGCGCAGCTGGGGCAGTTCGTGCACCTCGACAACGCGGCGTTCCGGGCGATCAAGGCGGCGACCCCGGGTGCGTACACGTTCATCCTCCCGGCGACCAAGGAGGTCCCACGGCGGCTGGCCCACCCGCGGAAGAAGACCGTCGGCGTGCGGATCCCGGACCACCGGGTGACCCAGGCGCTGATCCGCGAGCTCGGTGAACCGCTGCTGTCCTCGACCCTCCTCCTGCCCGACCAGGACGAACCCATGACCGACGGCTGGCTCATCAAGGAGGAGCTGGACCACCTCGTCGACGCGGTCGTGGACGCCGGGGAGATCGGCACGGTCCCGACGACGGTCGTCGACTGGTCCGAGGGCTACCCGGAGGTCGTCCGCGAGGGCGCCGGCGACCCGAGCCGCTTCGCCTGACCCGCGCGGTCCCCCGCGATCGCGGAGACCTTCCCGCGCCAGACGCGGGTGATCTTCCGCACTCCGGCCGCTACGGGTGAGGCCGGGAATGCGGGCGGGCGGGCGGGCGGTTGTCGCCGACATGCCACTGACCGGGGAGTACGCACCGAGCCCGTCCGACTGGGCCCGTGAGCAGGCGGAGAAGTACGAGGCCACCGACGGCGCGGAGGCGGGCACCCTGCGCGGGGTGCCGATCGTCGTCTACACGTCCGTCGGGGCGTCCTCGGGGAAGCTGCGCAAGACGCCGCTGATGCGCGTCGAGCACGACGGCGAGTACCTCGCGGTCGCGTCCAAGGGCGGCGCCCCCGACCACCCCGCCTGGTACCGCAACTTCTTGACCAGCCCGTTCGTCGAGGTGCAGGACGGCGCGCAGCGCCACGACTGCTCCGTGCGCGAGCTCGAGGGCGACGAGCGGGACGTGTGGTGGAAGCGCGCCGTCGCCGTGTGGCCCGACTACGCCGAGTACCAGCGCAGCACCGACCGCCTCATCCCGCTGCTGCTCCTCACGCCGTTGGACGACGACGCCGCCTGACCCTGCGGCCCGTCAGCCGCCGGCGACGGCGCGGACCTCGATCGGCTGCTGGACCGGCCGGCCGCCCGGCCCGGGGGCGGCGGAGAGGTCACCGGCGATCTGCAGTGCCCGTTCCTCGCTGTCGACCTCGACGGTCCAGTAGCCCGCCAGCGGCGTG
>JACIXM010000520.1 GCA_014360395.1 Actinotalea sp. | reverse complement strand
ACGTCCGCGCGGCGGACAGGCCGGTCACCAGGCCTTGGTCGACCGCGGACCGGGGCCGCAGCAGCGGGACCAGGCCGGCCGGCACCGAGGCGGCGGCCGCGACCGCCCCCGCGCGCTGGCTCGCCGAGAGCCTCGCGTAGAGGTCTGGTCGCCGCATGGCACTCCTTCGAGCACGGCCCGGTTCCCTCAGGACAGTCTGCTGGGCCGGGCGGCGCCGGCCCCGGGACCTCCGGGCCGGGGCGTGCCGTCGGCACCTCCGCCGGGCCGGCCGGCGGCGGGACCTGCGGACCGGCGCGGACGGTCCCGCCGGCGCCTGCGGGACGGGACGCGGGCCGCCTGGCAGGCTGTGGCCGTGGCCGGGCCCCTGCAGCGGTTCGCCCCCACGCGCCTGGGGACGCGGCGCGTCGTGGGCGGGTGGCTGCTCGCCGTGGTCGCGCCGCCGCTGCTGACGTGGGTGCTGCTGCAGAACCGCGACGTCCTGGGCCTGCCCAGCGACCTCATGATGTTCTTCACGCTCGTCGTCGCGACGGCGATCGTCGGGGGCCTGGTCCCCTCACTCGTGTGCGCGCTCGCGTCGGCGTCGCTGCTGAACTTCTTCTTCACCGAGCCGACGCGCACCTGGTGGATCTCGGACCCGGAGAACATCCTGGCCCTCGTCGTCTTCGCCCTCGTGGCGGCGGCGGTCGCGTCGGTCGTCGACCTCGCCGAGCGACGCTCCCGCCAGGCGCGCGAGGCCCAGGCCGAGGCGGCGGTCCTGTCCGACCTCTCGCGCGCCGTCCTGGCCGGCGAGCCGTCCCGCGAGCGGCTCGTCGAGATCCTCGTGACGCACTTCCGCGAGCGCGGCCGCGCCGTCACCCCCCTGCCGGACGACGACGGCGTCCCGGCCACCCTGGACCGGTCGGACCTCAGCCCGGGGGACCTCCGGGTCGTCGCGGCGTTCGACGCCCAGGCCCGGCTCGTCCTGGAGCGGCAGGAGCTGCGGGAGTCCGCCCAGCGGGCGCGCGAGCTGGAGCAGGTGGACGCCCTCCGCACGGCTCTGCTCACCGCCGCCTCGCACGACCTGCGGACCCCGCTGGCCGCGATCCGGGCCGCCGTCGACGTGCTGGACGCACCCGGCGTGACGCTGTCGGCGCAGGACCGTGCGGCGCTGACCCAGGCCGTCGCCGACGCCACCAGCCGTCTGGAGCACATCGTCGACGACCTGCTGGACCTGTCCCGCCTGCAGATGGGCGCCGTGGAGCCGCGGCTGCAGCCCACCGAGCTGGTCGAGGTGGTCCTCCCCGCCGTGGACGGGCTGCCGCCGGACCGGATCACCGTCGACCTGCCGCACGGGCTGCCGCTGGTCAGCACCGACGCCGGGCTCCTGGAGCGCGTCGTCGCGAACGTCGCCGCGAACGCCGTCCGGCACTCCCCGCCCGACCGTCCGGCCGCCGTCGTCGTCGAGGTGCGGCCGGACGTCGTCGTCGTGCGGGTGGTGGACCACGGCAGCGGGGTCGCGCCGGAGGACCGCGAGCGCATGTTCGAGCCGTTCGAGCGGGTCGGCGCGGACCGTGGCGGTGGCCCGCACCGGGCGGGCGGGATGGGGCTCGGGCTTGCGGTCGCCCGGGGCCTGGCCGACGCCGTGGGCGCCCGGCTGCGCGTGGAGGAGACGCCCGGCGGTGGCCTCACCATGGCCGTGGAGGTGCCGCGGGACGGGAGGGCGTCGCCGTGAACGGCCGCCACGTCCTCGTCGTCGACGACGACGCCGCGCTCCTGCGGGTCCTGGCCGTCACCCTGCGTGCACACGGGTGGCAGGTCTCGACGGCGACGACGGGCGCCGGCGCGCTGCGCGCCGTCGCGCACGAGGCGCCGGACGTCGTCGTCCTGGACCTGGGCCTGCCGGACGCGGACGGCGTCGAGGTCCTCGCGCGGCTGCGGGCCGCGAGCGAGGTGCCGGTCGTCGTGCTGTC
>JACIXM010000052.1 GCA_014360395.1 Actinotalea sp. | reverse complement strand
GGCTGGCGCTGTACGGAGGACTCGTCAGCGAGGACGGCGCGGCCGCCGCGGGGCTCGGCCGCCTGCCGGCGCCGCAGACCTCGCTCGGGACGAACCTCTCCTACGCGTTCCAGTGGTGGGTGTTCGCCGTCGGCGCGCTCGTGGCCCCCCTGGTGCTGCTGCGCAAGGAGCGGCGGGACGCCGCCGAGGCGGCCGAGGCTGACGACGCGGGCGACGCCCTGGACGGCACGCCCGCCGGGCCTGCGGTGCCCGCCCGGTCCGCCCGACCGGCCCCGCGGCGTCGTCGTCGGCCGACCGCCGAGGAGGAGGAGGACGCCCTCCTGGACGCCCAGACCGGCGCCGGTCGCTCGCCGGGCTGACCGGGCACCGCGTCGGGCGCCGGGCACGAGAACGCCCGCGGACCATGGGGGTCCGCGGGCGTCCGTGGTTCAGGCGCGCGCCTCGCGCAGGGCCTGACGGCGGGCCTCCGCCGCGGCGCCCCTGGTCGCACCGCCGCGGGACCGCATGGTCACCCCGGACTCGGCGAGGACGCCGTGGACGAACCCGTAGGACCGTCCGATGTCATCGGCGAGGGAACGGATGCTCTCCCCCCGCTCGTACCGCTGCACCAGGGTCGAAGCCAGGTCGTTCCTGCTGTCGCCCGTGATGCGTGACCCCTTCGGGAGCTTTGCGCTCATGGTTTCCCCTTCTTGCCATTGTCCCTGCGGCACGCCGGCGGGCACGGCCGTCGGCGCCGCCCCCTGCCGTGGCTCCGACCGGGGACGAGCTCACGCGAGCGAGATGAGGTCCGCGTAGCTGTCGTTCCATAGATCTTCGTCCCCATCGGGCAGGAGCACCACTCGATCGGGCTGCAGGGCGGCGACGGCCCCCTCGTCGTGGCTGACCATGACGACGGCACCGGCGTACTGGCGCAGGGCTCCGAGGATCTCCTCGCGGCTGGCGGGGTCGAGGTTGTTGGTGGGCTCGTCCAGCAGCAGCACGTTGGCGGCGGAGACCACGAGGGTCGCCAGCGCCAGGCGCGTCTTCTCCCCACCGGAGAGCACCCGCACGGGCTTGTCCGCGTCGTCGCCGGAGAAGAGGAAGGACCCCAGGACCGAGCGGACCTGGGTGTCCGTCAGGTCCGGGGCGGCGTGCCGGAGGTTCTCCACGACCGTGCGCTCGGTGTCGAGCGTCTCGTGCTCCTGGGCGTAGTAGCCGAGCTTGAGCCCGTGCCCGGGCACGACCTCGCCGGTGTCGGACTCCTCCACGCCGGCCAGCAGCCGCAGGAGCGTCGTCTTGCCGGCGCCGTTGAGCCCGAGGACGACGACGCGCGTGCCCTTGTCGACGGCGAGGTCGACGTCCGTGAACACCTCGAGGGAGCCGTAGGACTTGCTCAGGCCGGTCGCCGTGAGCGGGGTCCGGCCGCAGGGGGCAGGGTCGGGGAACCGCAGCTTCGCGACCTTGTCCGCGGCGCGCTCGCCCTCGACGCCGGCGAGCAGGCGCTCGGCCCGGCGGGCCATGTTCTGCGCGGCGACCGCCTTGGTCGCCTTGGCCCGCATCTTGTCCGCCTGGGCCTTGAGCGCGGCAGCCTTCTTCTCCGCGTTGACGCGCTCGCGCTTGCGCCGGCGCTCGTCCGCCTCGCGCTGCTCGAGGTACGCGTCCCAGCCCAGGTTGTACTGGTCGATCTCGCCGCGGTTGGCGTCCAGGTGGAACACCTTGTTCACGGTCTGGCGCACGAGCCCGACGTCGTGGCTGATGACGAGGAAGCCGCCGGCGTAGCTGCCGAGGTAGTCGCGCAGCCAGACGATCGAGTCCGCGTCGAGGTGGTTGGTCGGCTCGTCCAGCAGCAGCGTGTCCGCGCCGGAGAAGAGGATGCGCGCGAGCTCCACGCGGCGGCGCTGGCCGCCGGACAGGGTGCGCAGCGGCTGCCCGAGGACACGCTCGTCGAGGCCGAGGTTGGAGGCGATGCGCCCGGCCTCGGACTCCGCCGCGTAGCCGCCGGCCGCGGTGAAGCGGGCCTCCAGCCGGCTGTACCGCTCCATCGCGGCGTCCCGGGTCGCGTCGTCGGCGCTCGCCATGGCGCCCTCCGTGCTGCGCATCGAGCGGACGATCTCGTCCAGGCCGCGCACCGAGAGGATGCGGTCCATCCCGAGGACCTCCAGGTCCCCCGTGCGCGGGTCCTGGGGGAGGTAGCCCACGTCGCCGCTGCGCGTGACGCGCCCGCCGGTCGGCAGCGTCTCGCCCGAGAGCACCTTGGTCAGCGTCGTCTTCCCGGCGCCGTTGCGGCCGACGAGGCCGATCCGGTCGCCGGAGCCGATGCGGAACGACGTCGGGTGCAGCAGCGTCCGTACGCCGACGCGCAGCTCGAGGTCGTGGGCGGTGATCACGCGGGGTCCGTCTCCTCTGATCGATCGATCTGCTGAGGTTTCCTCCCAGCGGTCCGCGGCGCTCTTGTCGCCGGACACAAACGAGGTTCATCCTACGACCGGCTACCATGGCGTCCCACGCGCCTGCGGACCCCTCGTCCGCAGACCGCTCGACCAGCCACCTCCGTCCGCGGTGCCGGCCGCCCGGCCCCCGCGGACCGACCTCCTCAGGGGAGTCCCATGTCCTTCGCGCCCGAGCCCGAGTCCGCAGCCGTGAGCGCCACCGGCGCACCGGCGACCCCGGTGCCCGCGGCACGGACGTCGGTCGCCACCGACGTCGCCCTGGTCGCGACGGGCGCCGCCTTCATCGCCGTCTGCGCGCTGGGCTCGATCACGGTGCCCAACCTCGCCGTGCCGATCACGCTGCAGACGTTCGGCGTCATGCTGGTCGGCGCCGTCCTCGGTGCGCGTCGGGGCGCCCTGGCCGTCCTGCTGTACCTGGCCGTCGGACTGGCGGGCCTGCCGGTCTTCGCCCAGGGCACCGGTGGTCTCGGCGTGCTGGGCCGGCCCTCGCTGGGCTACCTCCTCGCCTTCCCGCTCGCCGCCGCGCTCGCCGGGTTCCTCGTGAGCCGCACGCACGGTCTGCGTCCGGCGCTGCGTCCGTTCGCCGTCTTCGGCTCGCTCATGGCCGCCTCGCTCCTGCTCATCCACCCGCTCGGGATCACGGTCATGGGTGCCCGGCTCGGGATGTCGGCGGGCGAGGCCGTCGCCGCCGGAGCGGTGTTCCTGCCCGGGGACGTCATCAAGAACGCTCTGGCCACCGTGGTCGCCCTGGCGGTCTTCCGCGCGTTCCCGGACCTCGCGCGCCGGCGCTGAGGACGACCACGACGACGGCGCGGCGGCGTCCGTCCGTCGCGCACGAGCAGGAGGCGTCGAGGTGATCGAGCTCGTCGACGCGACCGTCACCGCGTACGGCCCTCCGGACGACCGGGGCCGCACCGGCGTCGTCACCCTGCTGCACCCGACGACGTGCACCCTCACCGAGCGGCGCGTCGCCGTCATCGGGGCGAACGGTTCCGGCAAGTCGACGCTCGCGCGTCTGCTCAACGGGCTGGTGCGGCCGTCCGCCGGGACGGTCACCGTCGACGGGCTCGACACGGTGACCCAGGGCGCGCAGGTACGTCGTCGGGTCGGGTTCTGCTTCACGGACCCCGACGCGCAGCTCGTCATGCCGACGCCCCTGGAGGACGTCGCGCTCTCGCTGCGACGCCTGGACCTCGCGCCGGCGGAGCGGACGCGGCGGGCGCACGCGGTCCTGGCGCGCTTCGGCCTGGCCGAGCGGGCCGAGGTGCCCGTCCACGCGCTCTCCGGCGGGCAGAAGCAGCTGCTCGCCCTGGCGGGTGTGCTCGCGACGGAGCCCACGATCCTGGTGTGCGACGAGCCGACGACGCTGCTGGACCTGCGCTGGAAGCGCGTGGTCGACGACCTCCTCGACGGCCTGGACCAGCAGGTCGTCCAGGTGACCCACGACCTCGACGCCGCCGCGCGGGCCGACCGGGTCCTCGTCGTCGACGACGGCCGGGTCGTGCACGACGGTGACCCGGCGTCCGCCGTCGAGCAGTACGTCGCCCTCATGGCCGGCGGGGCCCGGTGACCGGCCGGACCCGGCGCGACCGGCACCTCCGCCCCCCGTGGGCCGGCCCTCTCGGGCTCCACCACGCCGGGGACACGGTGCTGCACCGGGCGCACCCCGGAGCCAAGGCCGCCGCCCTCGCGGTCCTCGGCATCGCGGTCGTCGTCCTGACCGGGCCGCGCTCGGCCGTCGCCCTGCTGCTGGTGGCGCTGGCCGCGGCGGCGCTCGGCCGGCTCCCCGTCGCCCCGACCGCCCGGGCGCTGCTCCCCGTGCTCGTCACCGCAGGCGTCATCGCCGCCTACCAGCTGTGGCAGCGCGGACCGGCGACGGCGATCGAGGTCGGGCTGGACCTGGTGAGCCTGGTCCTGGTCGCCACGGTGGTCACCGCCACGACGCGGGCCGACCGGATGCTCGACGCTCTCACCCGCGCTCTGCGGCCCCTGGGCCGTCTGGGCGTGCGTCCCGAGCTCGTCGCGCTGGCGCTCGGCCTGATGATCCGCACGGTCCCGGAGCTCGCCCGGTCCACCGCCCAGGTGCGCGACGCCGCCCAGGCCCGGGGCCTGGACCGGGAGCCGCGCGCAGTGCTCGTGCCCGCGGCCCTGCGGGCCGTGGGGCGGGCTCGCGCGACCGGGGACGCGCTGGCGGCCCGCGGTATCGCGGACTGAGCGACCCACCGCCCGTCGGCCTGCCGTCGAGCGGTCCGACCGGCCGGGCGGCCGGCTCTCGCCGCGCCGCACCGCCGCCGCCGTCCTACTTTGTGCTCATGACCTTCAGCGAGGGCGGACAGTTCGAGGGCGGCCGGGTCGGCCGGCGCCGTGGTGGAGCGGTGGCGGGCGGCGGCATCGGCATCGGCGCCATCGCGGCGTTCCTCATCTTCCAGTTCACCGGGGTGGACCTGTCCCCCGTCCTCGGGGGCGGCGGTGCCGGGGGCGGCGGGGCCTCGCAGGAGCAGGTGGACGAGGTCGCGGACTGCACCGCGGAGGAGGCGAACACCGACCGGGAGTGCCGGCTCTCCGCCACCGTGCAGTCCTTGGACGTGTACTGGGCAGGCGTCTTCGACGCGTCGCAGGCCGAGTTCGTGCAGCCCGACGTGTGGTCCTTCGAGGGGGGCACCTCCACGGGCTGCGGCCAGGCGTCGTCGTCGACCGGACCGTTCTACTGCCCGCCCGACCAGGGCATCTACATGGACCTGGGCTTCTTCGACCTGCTGCAGAGCCGGTTCGGTGCGTCGGGGGGACCGCTCGCGGAGATGTACGTCACCGCGCACGAGTACGGCCACCACATCCAGAACATCACCGGCGTCATGCAGCAGGCGGACCGCAGCGGCTCGGGCACGGCGTCGGACTCCGTCCGCCTGGAGCTCCAGGCGGACTGCTACGCCGGCATGTGGGCCGGTGCGGCCGCGACGACGGTGGACCCGGACACCGGCGTGACGTTCCTCGAACCGATCACCGAGGAGCAGCTCGCCGACGCCCTGTCGGCGGCCGAGGCGGTCGGGGACGACCACATCCAGGAGCAGTCCGGAGGCTCGGTCGACCCGCACACGTGGACCCACGGGTCCAGCGAGCAGCGCCAGCGCTGGTTCATGACGGGGTACACCGAGGGCACACCCCAGGCGTGCGACACCTTCGCCGCCGACGATCTCTGACAGGCGCCCCTCCCCTGGACGTCAGCCGAGCCACCGTCGCCATCGAGAGGGGTCGGCCTCACCCGGCGGCTCCTCCCCCAGCGCACGGGCGGCCTCGGCGAGGTCGTCCGCGGTGAGGGTCGTGACGGCAGCATGGTCGAGCGCCTCCACCCCCCGGTCGTCGCCCCGGGTCAGGCGCAGCGCCTGGCGGTTGATCGCCTGCTCGAACAACGTGCGGGCGAACCGCGCGTTGCCGGACTCCTCGCCCGGGCGCAGGCCCCCCAGGATGCGCCGGAGCGTGACGTCGGCCCCGGGCTCCAGCGCGTACTCGTGCTGGGCCAGGACGGTCGTGAAGATCGCCTCCAGCTCCTCCGTCGAGTAGTCGGGGAACCGGATCTCGCGGGCGAACCGGGACCGCAACCCGGGGTTGGACAGCAGGAACGCCTCCATCAGGCGGGGGTAGCCGGCCACGATCACCACGAGGCGGTGCCGGTGGTCCTCCATGCGCTTGAGCAGGACCTCGATCGCCTCCGGCCCGAAGTCGGGCCGTCCCTCGCCCTCCGGGGCCAGGGAGTAGGCCTCGTCGATGAAGAGGACCCCGTCGAGGGCCCGGCGGATCACCCGGTCGGTCTTGATCGCCGTCGCACCGACGTACTGCCCGACCAGGGCTGCCCGGTCGACCTCGACCAGGTGGCCCTTCTGCAGCAGGCCGACGGCCCGGTACATCTCGGCCAGGAGCCGCGCGACGGTCGTCTTGCCCGTGCCGGGGTTGCCGAGGAAGACGAGGTGCTGGGACGTGGCGACCTCGGGCAGACCTTGCGCCTTGCGGCGCGCCTGCACCTGCAGGAAGGCGACGAGGGTCCGCACCTGCTCCTTGACCGTCTCCAGCCCGACAAGGGCGTCCAGCTCCGCCTGCACGTCCGAGAGCGGCCGTGCGGGTCCGGGGCGGGGGCCGAAGAGGTCCTCCACACCCGGGAGCCCTGATCGCGGGAGCTGCTCGCCCAGGCGACCCACGGTCGCACGCAGGTCGTCGAGAGGATTGCGGCGAGAAGCCATGCGGCGAGCGTAGGCGCGCCCTGGGGCCGCCGCGCGGGCAGGCGACGGAGGTGGGCCTGCGGCCTCAGATGTTGAAGCCGAGCGCCCTCAGCTGCTCGCGCCCGTCAGGGGTGATCTTCTCCGGCCCCCACGGCGGCATCCACACCCAGTTGATCCGGAAGCCGTCGACGACGCCGTCCAGCGCCTGAGCGGACTGGTCCTCGATGACGTCCGTCAGCGGGCACGCCGCCGACGTCAGCGTCATGTCGACCACCGCGTGGTTGTTCGGGTCCACGGTCACGCCGTAGACGAGGCCCAGGTCGACGACGTTGATCCCGAGCTCGGGGTCGATGACGTCGCGCATGGCCTCCTCGACGTCGGCAGCCGTCGTCGGGCTGGTCACTGACTCGCTCATCGCTCCTCCTCCTTCTTCGTCGTCGCCGCGCTCGCCTGGACCAGCGCGTCGCGCAGAGCCGCCCAGCCGAGCAGGGCGCACTTGATCCGCGCCGGGTACTTCGCCACGCCGGTGAACGCCGTGGCGTCACCCAGCCGGTCCTCCGCCGCCTCGTCGAGCCCCTCACCGCGGGACTGCATCAGTGCACGGAACGTCTCGCCGAGCTGCTCGGCCTCCTCGACGCTCGCCCCGGTGACGAGCTCGGACATCACGGAGACGGACGCCTGGGAGATCGAGCAGCCCTGCCCCTCCCAGCTCACGCGGTCCACGGTGGGCGCGTCAGCGGCGGCGAGGTGCACGCGCAGGCGGACCTCGTCCCCGCACGTCGGGTTCACCTGGAACGACTCGGCGTCGTGGCCCTCCGCGAGGCCCTTGCCGTGCGGGTCCTTGGCGTGGTCCAGGATCAGCTGCTGGTACAGCTGCTCCATCGAGCTCATCGTGTCCCCTCCCGGTCCAGACCGAAGAAGGGTCGCACGCGGGCCAGCGCGTCCGCGAACGCCGCGACCTCCTCGGCCGTCGTGTAGACCGCGGCGGAGGCACGGGCGGAGGCCGCAGCGCCGAGCCGGCGGTGCAGCGGCTGCGCGCAGTGGTGGCCGACGCGGACCGCCACCCCGGCGTCGTCCAGCACCTGGCCAACGTCGTGCGCGTGGACGCCGTCGACGACGAAGGACACGAGCGCGAGGCGGTCGCGGTCGTCCGCCGGCCCGAGGAGCCGCACCCCCGGCACCGACGCGACGGCGTCCAGGAGCAGCCGGGTCATCTCGGCCTCGTGGGCCGCCACGGCCTCCATCCCGAGCTCGCGCAGGTACCGCGCCGCCGCTCCCATCCCCACGGCCTGGGCGACCATCTGGGAGCCGGCCTCGAAGCGCTGCGGCGGCGGGGCGTAGGTGGTCGTCTCCATGGTGACGACCTCGACCATCGACCCGCCGGTGAGGACCGGCGGCATCGCCTCGAGCAGCTCGCGCCGGCCGTACAGGGCGCCCACCCCGGTGGGGCCGAGCATCTTGTGCCCGGAGAACGCCGCGAAGTCGACGTCCAGGGCGTGCAGGTCGACCGGCATGTGCGGGACGCTCTGGCAGGCGTCGAGGACGGTCAGCGCACCGACCTCGCGGGCCCGGGCGACCAGCGCGGCGACGTCCGTGACGGCGCCGGTGACGTTCGAGGCGTGGGAGAACGCCAGGACGCGGGTCCGCTCCGTCACGACGTTCGTGAGGTCGTCGAGCCGCAGCCGGCCGTCGTCGTGCACCCCGATCCACCGCAGGGTCGCCCCGGTCCGCGCGCACAGCTCCTGCCACGGGACGATGTTCGCGTGGTGCTCGGCCTCGGTGACGACCACCTCGTCGCCGGCGCCGAGGGCGAACCGCCGCGCGGTCGCCCCGCCGCGGCCGAGGGACGCGTTGGACATCGCGTACGCCACCACGTTGACGGCCGCGGTCGCGTTGGCGGTCCAGACGAGCTCGCCGTCGTCGACGCCGACGAGCTCGGCGACCTCGTGCCGCGCCTGCTCGTAGGCCTCGGTGGCCTCCTCGGCGAGCTGGTGGGCCCCGCGGTGCACCGCAGCGTTCCGCTGGAGGTAGAAGTCCTGCTCGGCGTCCAGGACGACGTCAGGCTTCTGCGCCGTCGCCGCGGAGTCGAGGTACACCAGGGGCCGCCCCCCGCGGACCGTCCGCGCCAGGAGCGGGAAGTCCGCCCGCACCGCCGCGAGCTCGCTCGTGCTCAGGGTGCGGTCGCCCGACGACGGGGTGGCGCCGGCCGAGTCGGTGATGGCTGTCATGGTGCTCCCCTCCGGGACGCGTGGTGCGGCGCCCGCCGAGATGTCGACGGTGCCGGTCCTGCAGGTCCGGCGGCGGTGGGCGCGGGCGCCCGGCCGCCGCCGGACCGGGTCAGGGCGTCGTTCAGGCCGACGCCCCGATGTAGCGGTCGTAGCCCTCGGCCTCGAGTCGCTCGGCCAGCTCCGGGCCACCCTCCTCGGCGATCCGACCGTCGACGAAGACGTGCACGAAGTCGGGCTGGATGTAGCGCAGGATGCGCGTGTAGTGGGTGATGAGCAGCACACCGGTCTCACCGGTGGAGCGCACGCGGTTCACGCCCTCGGAGACGACGCGCAGGGCGTCGACGTCCAGGCCGGAGTCCGTCTCGTCGAGGATCGCGATCCGCGGCTTGAGCAGCTCCATCTGGAGGATCTCGTGCCGCTTCTTCTCACCGCCGGAGAAGCCCTCGTTGACGTTGCGCTCGGCGAACACGGGGTCCATGCGCAGCTGCTCCATGGCGCCGCGCACGTCCTTGACCCATGTGCGCAGGGCGGGCGCCTGGCCGTCGATCGCCGTCTTCGCGGTCCGCAGGAAGTTCGAGACGCTGACGCCCGGCACCTCGACCGGGTACTGCATCGCGAGGAACATCCCGGCTCGGGCGCGCTCGTCGACGCTCATCGCCAGCACGTCCTCGCCGTCGAGCAGGACGGTGCCGCTGGTGATCTCGTACTTCGGGTGCCCGGCGAGCGAGTAGGCGAGGGTCGACTTGCCGGAGCCGTTGGGACCCATGATGGCGTGGGTCTCGCCGCTGCGGACGGTGAGGTCGACGCCGCGGAGGATGGGCTTGGCGCCCTCCTTCGTCTCGACGCTGACGTGCAGGTCCTTGATCTCGAGCGTGGTCATCAGGTCTCCTCAGGCGTTCACGGTGGTGTCGACGTCCACGAGGACGCGGTCGCCGTCGACGGTCAGGGGGTACACGGGGACGGGGCGGGTCGCGGGCAGCGCGAGGGGCTGCCCGGTCCGCAGGTCGAAGGTGGAGCCGTGCAGCCAGCACTCGATGGTGCAGTCCTCCACGTCCCCGTCGGACAGGGCGACCTGCCCGTGCGAGCACACGTCCGAGATGGCGTGCCACTCGCCGCTGCTGTCACGGACGACGGCGACCTCGACCGGGCCGGACTCCCCCTCCAGCTCCACCCGCAGGGCGGAACCGGGGGCGACGTCGTCGACCATGCAGGCGAGCTGGGCGGTCATGCGGTCACCGGGTCCTGCTCGGCGGCTCCGTCCAGGGTGCTCATGCTCCGGCTCAGCTCGGTCTCGATCGCGCCCAGGAGGCGCTCCTCGATCTCCGGCACCCCGACCTGCTGGACGAGCTCGGCGAAGAATCCGCGGACGACCAGGCGCCGGGCGTCCTCCTCGAGGATCCCGCGCGACCGCAGGTAGAACAGCTGCTCGTCGTCGAAGCGCCCGGTCGCGGACGCGTGACCGGCACCCTCGATCTCGCCGGTCTCGATCTCCAGGTTCGGCACCGAGTCGGCCCGCGCCCCGTCGGTCAGGACGAGGTTGCGGTTGAGCTCGTAGGTGTCCGTGCCCTCGGCCGCGGCACGGATGAGGACGTCGCCGACCCACACGGTGTGCGCTCCGGCGCCCTGCAGGGCGCCCTTGTACGTGACGCGCGAGGTGCACCGCGGGACGGCGTGGTCCACGAAGAGGCGGTGCTCCTGGTGCTGGCCGTCGTCGGCGAAGTACAGGCCGAGCATCTCGACGGAGCCACCCTCCGCCGTGAAGACCGCGTCCGGCGTCACACGGACCACGTCGCCGCCCAGCGTGACGACGATGTGCTTGACGACGGCGTCGCGACCGAGGCGCAGCCGGTGCGCGGCCGCGTGCACCGCCCCGTCCTCCCAGTCCTGGATGGACACGACGGTCACGTGCGCGCCGTCCTCCGCCACGACCTCGAGCGTCTCGGACAGCATCGCCGAACCGATGTGGTCCACGAGCACGACCGACTCGCTGAGCGCCTTGGCGTGGACGAGCACGTGGGCCGCCGAGGCGTCCGGCACGCCGTCGCCCTGCAGCGGGCCCTCGACCCGGATGCTCACCGGCGCGGAGGCCTGCGCCTGGGCCGGGACGGTGATGACCGTGGCCTCACGGAAGGAGGCCCACGCGGTCGCGGCCGTCCGGTCACCCGGCTTGCCCGCGGTGCCGAGCCGCTCGTCGTCGCGACCGACGATCTCGACGGTCACCTCGGGCGGGTTGACGACGGTGACGCGCGTGCTCGTGCCGGTCAGGCCCTGGCCCGTCGTGTCGAAGAGCGGCGCGAGGCGGTCGATCGGGGTGAAGCGCCACTCCTCCTCGCGGCCGCTGGGGACCTCGAAGTCGGTGACGTCGAACGACGTGAGCCGGGCGGCGCGCGACGCCTCGGGCGCCGCGCCGACGCCGTGACCGTGCGCGCCGTCGGCGACGGCGCGGCTGTGGTCGGTGGACAGATCGGTGGTCAATGCATGCTCCGTGGGGGTCATGGGCCGCCGCAGACGTGGGCGGGCGGCCGGGACGTGCGGGACGAGGGGCCGGCGTCAGCCGACGGAGCCCTCCATCTGCAGCTCGATGAGGCGGTTGAGCTCGAGGGCGTACTCCATCGGCAGCTCCCGGGCGATGGGCTCGACGAAGCCGCGCACGATCATCGCCATGGCCTCGGTCTCCTCCATGCCCCGCGACATGAGGTAGAAGAGCTGGTCCTCGCTCACGCGCGACACCGTGGCCTCGTGACCCATCGACACGTCGTCCTCGCGGACGTCGACGTACGGGTAGGTGTCCGAGCGCGACACCTGGTCCACGAGCAGCGCGTCGCAGAGCACGTTCGACGCCGACTGCTCCGCGCCCTCGAGCACCTGCACGAGGCCGCGGTAGGAGGTCCGGCCACCGCCGCGCGCGACCGACTTGGACACGATCGACGACGACGTGCGGGGCGCCGCGTGGACCATCTTGGCCCCGGCGTCCTGGTGCTGGCCCTGACCGGCGAAGGCGATCGACAGGGTCTCCCCGCGGGCGTGCTCGCCCATGAGGTAGATCGCCGGGTACTTCATGGTCACCTTGGAGCCGATGTTCCCGTCGACCCACTCCATCGTCGCGCCCTCCTGGGCCACGGCCCGCTTGGTGACGAGGTTGTAGACGTTGTTCGACCAGTTCTGGATGGTCGTGTACCGCACGCGGGCGTTCTTCTTGACGATGATCTCCACGACGGCCGAGTGCAGAGAGTCGCTGGAGTAGATCGGTGCCGTGCAGCCCTCGACGTAGTGCACGTAGGAACCCTCGTCGGCGATGATCAGCGTCCGCTCGAACTGGCCCATGTTCTCGGTGTTGATCCGGAAGTAGGCCTGCAGCGGGATCTCCACGTGCACGCCCGGCGGCACGTACACGAACGAGCCGCCCGACCACACGGCGGTGTTGAGCGCGGCGAACTTGTTGTCACCGGAGGGGATCACCGAGCCGAAGTACTGCTCGAAGATCTCCGGGTGCTCCCGCAGGCCGGTGTCCGTGTCGAGGAAGATGACGCCCTGCTCCTCCAGGTCCTCGCGGATCTGGTGGTAGACGACCTCCGACTCGTACTGCGCGGCGACGCCGGCGACGAGACGCTGCTTCTCGGCCTCCGGGATGCCGAGGCGGTCGTAGGTGTTGCGGATGTCCTCGGGCAGGTCCTCCCAGCTGGTGGCCTGCTTCTCCGTCGAGCGCACGAAGTACTTGATGTTGTCGAAGTCGATGCCCGACAGGTCCGAGCCCCAGCTCGGCATCGGCTTCTTCTCGAACAGACGCAGGGCCTTCAGGCGCGTCTTGAGCATCCACTCCGGCTCGTCCTTGAGCGTGGAGATGTTCCGGACGACCTCCTCGGAGAGGCCACGCTGCGCGGACATGCCGGCAGCGTCGGAGTCGTGCCAGCCGTAGCTGTAGCTGCCGATCGAGTCGATGATCTCCTGGTCGGTGCTCATCGGTTCGGTAGGTGCGCTCATCGTGTTCCCTCCACGGTCCCCGCGGTCGCGGGACGGTCGGTCGTTGCTCGGACGAGTGGTGCTGTGGGGATGTGTGTCGTGCAGACGTGCCCGCCGGAGGCGAGCGTGGACAGACGCTGGACGTGCACGTCCAGCAGCTCGGAGAAGACCTTGGTCTCGGCCTCGCAGAACTCGGGGAACCGGGCCGCGACGTCCCGGATCGGGCAGTGCCCCTGGCACAGCTGGATCGCCGTCCCGGTCGGCACGGGTCGCACGGAGGCCGCGTAGCCGTCCCCGGCGAGCCGCTCGGCCAGGACCGCCACCCGGTCCCCCAGGTCCGCACCGGCCTCCAGCACCGCGTCGGCGTGCCGCCGGGCGAGCAGCTCGGCCCGCGCGCGGGCGAACCCCGCGACCGCGTCGGGCCCGGCGGTCTCGGCCAGGTAGGCCAGCGCCTGGGCGGCGAGGTCGGAGTAGGCGCTGCTGAGGGACTTCTGCCCGTGCTCGGTCGCGACCCAGCGGCGCGCGGGCCGGCCCCGCCCGGGGGTCGGGCGCGCCGCTCGGTGCACGGCGATGCTGCCGTCCTCCTCCAGCGCGGCGACGTGGCGCCGGACACCGGCCGTCGTCAGGCCCAGCGTCCCCGCGAGCTCCACCACCGAGATGGGGCCGGCCTCGACCACGAGCCGCAGGACGCGGTCCCGCGTCGAGCACTCCGCCCCCGTCTCGCCGGGGCGCACGTCGTCCTCGCGACAGGCGGGGTCGGCGCCGGCGCGGGGCGACCCGGAGGCGGTCGACCCCTCGGCGGTCGTCGGCACGGCGCTGCGCATGGTCACCTCTCCTCGACTCGGGTCCTGGGGACGTCTCGACCGGCGGGCCACCGGGCACAACCCCGGCGGTTCGCACACGGCGAGCACGCGCGACTCGGGGCGCCACGGCTCCGCCGATATAGGCAACATCGTCGTTGCTGAATTGCTTCCCCGCAACGAAGGCACACCTCACCTGCGCCGCGGCGCCACCAGCCCGCCGCCCGGCCGCCCGCGACGCCGTCGACCCGCCCCCGCGGCTGCCCCACCTAGACTGCGTGCTCGTGCCCGCAGCCTCCACCGGTCCGGCAACCTCCGCCGGGCCC
>JACIXM010000519.1 GCA_014360395.1 Actinotalea sp. | reverse complement strand
CGGTCGACCAAGGCCTGGTGACCGGCCTGGCCGCCGCTCTGACGTACGCCCTGACCGCGGTCGAGCACGAGGCGGTGCTCCTGGGCTCCCGGACGCTGCGCCGGGCCGTCGGGGTGCGGACGGACACGCCCGGCACCGCCCGCACCACGCTCGTCGTGGACGCCGCCACCGTCCTGGCGGTGACCGCCCTGGACGCCGCGCTGCCGCACCGGGACGACGCGTCGACCCTCGAGGCCCTGCTCAGGACCGGCGTGCTGCGGGCCCGGTCGGCGGCGCTCGCGGGGGCGCTGGCGGGCGCCCTGGACGCGGTGCCCGTGGGGGTGCCGGGCACGGCGGGGGCCGCCGTCCGACGCGCCCTGCACACGGCGCCGGCGGTCGTGCTGGCCGGCGCCGGGGCGGCGGCGGCGGTCGAGGGCCTGCGGCTCCGGCGGGCCCGGGAGGCCGGTGCCGACCTGGGCCGGGACCGCGACGCGCCCCTGCTGACCTCGCTCGCGTGGGGCGCGGCCGTCGCGGTCGCTGCCGTCGGCGTCGCCGCGGGCGAGCGCCGGCTCGCCCGCGCCGTGGACCGGCTGGTCGGCGGGGTCGTCCGCTCGGTCCGGGCTCACGGCGGCCCTGCCCGCGCCGCCCTGGGTGCCCCGCACCGTGCCCTCCCCGCCGCGCTCCTGCCCCGAGCCGTCCCGCTTCACGGTGGGGTGTCCGCCGGCGCGGTGGTCAGCCACCTCGCCTCGCTGGCCGTCATCGGGGCGGCGCTGGCGGCCCTCGGTGCCGAGGTGGGGCGTCGGGCGGAGTCGGCCGTGTCCGTGCCGGACGTCGCGCTCGGTCCCGCGCCCACCTCCGCGTGCGTGAGCGGGGGTCCCGGGAGCGCGGTGGCGTGGGAGGGGCTGACCCGGGAGGCGCGGCGCCACCTCTCCTCCGTCTCCTCGGTCCCGTCGATCCGGGACACCATGGGCGGCGACGTCCGGGAGCCGATCCGCATCTACGTCGGCCTGAGGAGCGCCCCCACGCTCGCCGGGCGGGTGGCGCTCGCCGTGGCCGAGCTCGAGCGGACCGGCGCCCTCGACCGCTCCCTGCTCGTCCTCTGCTCGCCGACCGGCGCCGGCTACGTCCAGTACGCCGCCGCCATGGCGTGGGAGCACCTCACGCGTGGTGACTGCGCCAGCCTGACGGTGCAGTACGCGTCGCGGCCGTCCCTGCTGTCGTTGGACCGGGTCCGCGCGGCACGCGAGCAGAACCGCGCGGTGTGGACCGCCGTCGCGGACCTCCTGTCGCGGCGCGACCCCGCCCACCGTCCCCGCGTCGCGCTCTTCGGCGAGAGCCTGGGCGCCCTGACGAGCCAGGAGGTCGTCCGCCACACCGGCACACGCGGGCTGCGGGACCTCGGGGTCGACCGGGCGCTGTGGCTCGGCACGCCGGTCGGCAGCGTCTGGGCGCGCGAGGCGGCCGACGGTGCCCGCGACGACGTCGTCCCGGGAGAGGTGCTCCGCCTGACCGCAGCGTCACAGGTCGATGCGCTCGACCCGGCGGTGACGGCCGCCGCGCGCTACGTCCTGCTGTCCCACGACGACGACGCCGTCGCCCTCTTCGGGCCCGAGACGCTGTACCGCCGGCCCGCGTGCCTCGGCGAGCGCCGGTCCGCGGCGGTCCCGCCGCAGGCGGAGTGGTCCACACCGATCACGTTCCTCCAGGCGGTCATGGACCTCAAGAACGCCATGAAGCCCGTGCCCGGACGCACCGGCAGCGGTCACGACTACCGCGACGACGCCGTCCGTGCCGTGGCCCTGGCGTTCGGCCTGCCCTGCACGGACGAGCAGCTCGCCGCCGTCACGGAGGCCGTCGCCGCCGAGGAGCTGACGCGGATGACCCGCTGGTCCTGAGGCCCCGCGCGGTGCGCCGCGCGGCCGGTCCCGGGTCCCCGGCGCGGGGCCGGGTCCTCCGGTCCGCGACGAACGCGCCGGATATTCGCGTGCCGGCCCGGTGGTGCGCGGCCTACCGTCGTGGTGCGGGTCCCGCCGGGCCCGACCATCGTCCGGAGCGAGGGGAGGTGCCGCCATGAGCGTCGTCGTCGCCGCCGTGCCCACCACCTCCCCGCCCCGCGCGACCTGACTGCGCGGGGCCCTCCGAAGGGTCCTCCGTTGTCCTCTGCTCGTCCGTCCCCCCACCGTCCCCTGCCGCCGGGCGCGGCGTCCCCGTCCGAGCTCCCCCCGCCCCCGGCCACGCCGTCGCCGCCCGCCGCGCCGCTGCTCCGCCTCGGCTGGGACGACGCCTGGCAGGAGGCCCTCGCGGCCGCGCCCCAGGGCGTCCCCGCACGCGTCGTCCGCTCCGGCCGCGGTCGCTGCGACGTCCTCGTCCCCGCTGACCCGCCCGGGCAGCTCCCCACCGACGCCGCGCGCCGCCGGGCAGACGGCGGCCTGCCGCCCGACCTCGGGGCAGACGGCAACCTGGCGCACGTCCTCGCCGCCTGGGCCCCGACGCTCGAGCGCGCTGTCGCGGCCGACCCCCTCGCCGTCCCGGCCGCCGGCGACTGGGTGCTCCTCACCCCGTCCGCCGGCCGGCACCCCTGGGCCGTCGCCGTGGTGCTGCCGCGGCGCACCGCCGTCGTCCGCGCCCAGGTCGCCCAGGGGTCCTCCCACGGCCAGGTGCTCGCGGCGAACGCCGACGTCGTCGCGGTGGTCGAGGGCATGGCGCCCGACGTCGACCTCGCGCGGGTCGAGCGGCTCCTCGCCCTGGCGTGGTCCTCGGGCGCCGAGCCGTGGGTCGTGCTGACCAAGGCGGACCTACCCACCGACCCCGCGGCGCTCGCCGCCGAGGTCGCCGACGTCGCGCCCGGCGCTCGGGTCGTGGCCGTCTCCGCCGTGACCGGTGCCGGCCTGGAGCCGCTGCGCGACCGCCTCGGTGCCGGGGCGACGGTGGCGCTGCTCGGGGCGTCCGGAGCGGGGAAGAGCACGCTGCTCAACGCCCTGGTCGGAGGAGACGTCATGACGACGCGCGCCCTGCGGACCGACGGCAAGGGCCGGCACACCACCGTGACCCGCGAGCTGCACCTCGTGCCGGACGGTGGCGCGGTGCTCGACACCCCAGGACTGCGCACGATCGGGCTCGCGGGTCAGGAGGCGCTGGACGACGTCTTCGTCGAGATCGACGACCTCGCCCGGCAGTGCCGCTTCAGCGACTGCGCGCACCGGACCGAGCCCGGGTGCGCCGTCCTCGCGGCGATCGAGGACGGCACGCTGCCGCAGCGACGCCTGGACAGCCACCGCAAGCTGCTGCGTGAGCTCGAGCACCAGGCGGCGCGGGTCGACGCCCGCCTGCGCGCCGCGCAGACCGGCCGCGAGCGGGCCCGCCGGCGCGCCTACCGCCGCCACCCCCTGCGCCCCTGACCGGCACCCACCGCCCGACACCCCTGCCCCGCCACCCCCGCCCTGCACCCCCCTCGGGTGAAGCCTTTGTCGCACGAGATCGACCGAAGGCTTCGTCCTGGGCTCGGCTGGACGGGGCTGCCGGGCCTTGCTCAGGTCTGGCCGGGCGCCATGCCGTGGCGGGCCAGCGGCTCGAGGAGCTCGCGCTCCTCGTAGGACAGGTGGGACAGCAGCACGTCCGTGAGGAGGTCGACCGCCTCGCGCAGGACGGCGGCGCCGTCGTCGTCGGTGACGAAGCGCACGAGCGCCGCGTCGACGTCCTCCAGCACGTGGTGGATGTCCACGTGCTCGGCCTGGAGGCGGTCCACGACCGGCGCCAGCCCCGGGTCGACGCGACGCAGGTACGGCAGGAAGCTCTGGTCCTCCAGGGTGTGGTGCCCGGTGACGGTCCGGCAGTACGTCGCGCAGTAGGCGCCGAGCACCCAGGCGTTCTGCCGCAGCGTCATCGCGTTGATCGCCGACCGCGCCGATCCGGCGTCCAGCGCGCCGTCGAGCACCTGCCCGGCGACGCGGCGCAGCTCGGTGAGCTCGGCGCGCAGGTGGTCGTGCACGTCGACGAGGTGCTGGGCGACCGCGCGACCGGTGGGGGAGTGGGTGGTGCCGGGCGGGGGCGGCGGCGCGGTCGGCCGGTCGTCCTCGCGCCACACGGCGCGGGAGGCGTGGCGGACGCCGTCGTCAGGGGTCGGCGTCACCCCGGGGACGGCCTTGGCGTCCGCCGCCGACGACGCCCCTGCCCCTGCCCCCGCCCCCGCCCCTGCCCCCGCCCCTGCCCCCGCCGCCGCCGACGACA
>JACIXM010000518.1 GCA_014360395.1 Actinotalea sp. | reverse complement strand
TGACGCTCTCGCTCGAGCGCCGCCCGAGGGTGCTGGAGATCGCGCAGCGGCACGGCGTGCTCCTGGTCGAGGACAACCCGTACGGCCTGCTCGGCTTCTCCGGCGAGCCGCTGCCTGCGATGCGCTCTCTCGACGCCGAGGGCGTCGTCTACCTCGGGTCGTTCTCGAAGACGTTCGCGCCCGGCTACCGGGTGGGGTGGGCCGTCGCGCCGCACGCGGTGCGGGAGAAGCTCGTGCTCGCCAGCGAGTCGGCGATCCTCTGCCCGTCGAACGCCTCCCAGCTGGCGATCTCGAGCTACCTCGCCGAGCACGACTGGCGCGGGCAGGTGAAGGCGTTCCGGGAGATGTACCGGGAACGGCGCGACGCGATGGTCGGCGCGCTCGCCGAGCACCTGCCCGAGGCCTCGTGGACGGTTCCCGACGGCGGCTTCTACACGTGGGTCCGGCTGCCCGACGGCCTGGACGCCCAGGCCATGCTGCCGCGCGCCATCACCGCCCTGGTCGCCTACGTCTCCGGGACCGCGTTCTACGCCGACGGGCAGGGCGCGGACCACATGCGGCTGTCGTTCTGCTACCCGACGCCGGAGCGGATCCGCGAGGGCGTCCGGCGGTTGGCGGGCGTCGTGGAGGCCGAGCGGGAGCTCGTCGAGATCTTCGGGACGGCTGCGGGCCGCGAGGCACGCATCGTCGAGCCGCCCGGCCCCGACCTGGCCTGAGAGGAGTGTCGATGTCAGACCGGACGCCCGAGGTGCTGATCCTGGCTGGGGGTCTGTCGCACGAGCGCGACGTGTCGCTGCGCAGCGGCCGGCGGGTCGCGGAGGCCCTGCGCGGGGCCGGCGTCGACGTCACCGTGCACGACGTCGACGACACCCTCCTGCCGGCGCTGCGCGAGCGGCGACCGGAGCTCGTCTGGCCCCTCCTGCACGGTGCGACCGGTGAGGACGGCTCGGTGCGGGACGTCCTGGAGATGCTCGGTCTGCGGTACGTGGGCGCCGGGCCCCGCGCCAGCCGCTGCGCGTGGAGCAAGCCGGTCGCCAAGACGCTCGCGAGCCAGGCGGGCGTGGCGACGCCCCGCTTCGTCACGCTCCCGCAGAGCCTGTTCCGGGAGCTGGGCGCCGCGGAGGTCCTCCGGACGGTCCTGGACTCCCTCGGTCTGCCGCTGGCGGTCAAGCCGTCGCGCGGAGGCTCCGCCCTCGGTGTCACGCTCGTGCGCTCCGCGGAGGACCTGCCGCGGGCGATGGTGTCGTGCTTCGCCTACGGCGACACGGCGCTCATCGAGCAGGCGGTGGACGGCACGGAGGTGGCCGTCAGCGTGGTGGACACCGGCGACGGGCCCCGCGCTCTCCCGGCCGTCGAGATCGTCACCGAGGGCCCCTACGACTACGACGCGCGCTACTTCCCGGGTCGGACCGAGTACTTCACACCCGCGGGGCTGGACCCGGCCACGGCGGAGAGGGTGGCGGCGGCCGCCGTCGACGTGCACCGCGCCCTCGGGCTGCGGCACCTCTCCCGCACGGACCTGCTGGTGGACGCCGACGGGGTCCCCCAGTTCATCGACGTCAACACCGCGCCGGGCATGACGGAGACGTCGCTCCTGCCGCAGGCCGCGGTGGCTGACGGCCTGGACCTCGGTTCGCTCTACCGGTCGATCGTCGAGATCGCGGTGGCGCCGGACGGCGAGCACGTCCCGGTCCCGTCCGACTGAGCGACGAGCGGCCCGCCCGGCATCCGCCGACGCCTGACCTCGGACAGGCTTCTTGCAGCTCTGCGGGCCTCAGCGCAGCAGCCCCGGATCCTCCGGCGAGAGCGTGGCGAGGATCCGGTTGAGGTCGTCCACGGACGCGAACTCGACCGTGAGCCGCCCCTTGTTCTTGCCGAGAGCGATCTTCACCCGGGTGTCGAATCGATCCGACAGGCGCGTGGCCAGGTCGTCGAGGGCCGCGTTGCGGCCGCCCGCTCGGGGCCGCCGGACGGGTGCGGGCCGCTCGGGGTCGCCGCCGAGCGTGACGATCTCCTCCGTCGCCCGCACGGACAGACCCTCGGCCACGATCCGCTGTGCCAGACGCTCCATCGCGGCCGCGTCGGGCAGGCCCAGCAGGGCCCGGGCGTGCCCGGCAGAGAGGACGCCCGCCGCGACGCGACGCTGCACCAGCGGGGGCAGTCGCAGAAGGCGGAGGGTGTTGGAGATCTGGGGCCGGGACCGGTGGATGCGGGTGGCGAGCTCCTCGTGCGTGCAGCCGAAGTCGTCGAGGAGCTGCTGGTAGGCGGCCGCCTCCTCCAGGGCGTTGAGCTGGCTGCGGTGCAGGTTCTCCAGGAGCGCGTCCCGCAGGAGGTCGTGGTCCTCCGTCTCGCGCACGATCGCCGGGATGGTGGCGAGGCCGGCCTGCTGCGTCGCACGCCAGCGCCGCTCGCCCATGATGAGCTCGTAGCGGGCGCCGTCGGCGTCGGTCACGGGGCGCACCACGACGGGCTGCAGGACGCCGATCTCCCGGATGGAGCTGACGAGCTCGGCGAGCGCCTCCTCGTCGAAGACGGTCCGCGGCTGGCGAGGGTTCGGCCGGATGTCGGCGACCGGGATCTCCGCGAAGTGGGCGCCAGGCACCGGCAGGAGGTCCTGGCCGTCGCTGGACGGCCTCGCGGTGTCAGGTGCCGGTTGTGCACCCGCGTCCGGTCCCACCGCTCCGGCGTCCGACGTGACGGCGCCTGCCGGGCCCGGCTGCCGGCCTGCGGCGTCACGGTCCGTCGGCGTCGCGTCCTCGGTCGCGGCCTGGGTGCTGGTGCCCGTGGCGACGGCATCCACCGGGGCGCCACGCTCGTCCACACCTGTGCCGCTGCGCAGCAGCGCTCCGCGCGGCCGCTCGGGGGCGTCGATGCCGGAGTCCGTGCTCTGGTGCGGGATGACCGCGACCGTCTCGGCACCGGTCTCCTGGGATGCGGCCGGCCGGTCCGTCGGCGGAGAGGATGCTGCCGGAGCGGAGGCGCCGGGGAAGAAGACGTCGACCGGGCGGTCGGTGCCACCGGGACCGCTCGGGATGAGAGCCCCGAGTCCGCGGCCGAGTCCGCGTCGCTTCTCCGCCATCAGTGCTCCTGGTCCGTGTGCTGGGTGGTGATGCGCGTGGTCGGGGTGGTCGCCGCGCGCTCGGCGATCTCGCGGGCGGCCGCCAGGTAGGCGAGCGCCCCGGTCGACCCTGGGTCGTACGTCATGACGGTCTGGGCGTAGCTCGGTGCCTCGGAGATGCGGACGGAGCGCGGGACGGTGGTCCGCAGGGTCTGGTCCGGGAAGTGCTCGCGTACCTCCGAAGCGACCTGCTGCGCGAGGTTCGTCCTCGCGTCGTACATGGTGAGGAGGATCGTCGAGACGTGGAGCTCGCGGTTCAGGTGGTTCTTGATGAGCTCGACGTTCTTCAGCAGCTGGCTGAGGCCCTCCAGGGCGTAGTACTCGCACTGGATCGGGATGAGGACCTCGCGTGCCGCGACGAACGCGTTGACGGTGAGCAGGCCGAGGCTCGGCGGGCAGTCGATGAAGACGTAGTCGAGGCGGTTGCCCGCCTGCTCGCGCTGCTCGATGTACCCGGTGATCGCGTGACGGAGGCGCGCCTCCCGCGCCACCAGGGAGACGAGCTCGATCTCGGCCCCGGACAGGTCGATGGTCGCCGGCGCGCACTCCAGGCGAGGGATGTCCGCCGAGGGCTGGATGACCGAGGCCAGGTCCTCCCCCTCCACCAGCACCTCGTACACCGACGGCGTTCCGGCGCGGTGGTCGATGCCGAGGGCCGTCGACGCGTTGCCCTGCGGGTCGTTGTCGACGACCAGCACGTTGAGCCCCGCCTGGGCCAGCGCCGCGGCGAGATTGACCGTCGTGGTCGTCTTGCCGACGCCACCCTTCTGGTTGGCCACGGTGATGACGCGCGTGGTCGAGGGCTTCTCGAAGCGCCGGCCCGACAGGTCGATGCGGCGTCGGGCGTCCGCCGCGAGCTGCGCGGCGAGCGGTGTGCTCTCGTCGACGGCCGGGAGGCTCTCGATGAGCAGAGCGCGCCGCTCCTCGTCCGTCAGCTGAGCGGTCGTTCCACGTGAAACGCTCCCGGTGGCGTCCTGATCCACTCCGTCTCCCGTTCGGTCGAGTGACCCCATCCTGCCACCTGTCACCGACAGGAAGCGTCACCGCGCCGCATCGGGTCGGCGGCGCCGGTGGGACCGTCGACGCTCGAGGCCTTCTGGGTTCGTGAGCCAGGCACGAGGTTGGTTCCACGTGAAACGAGACCCCCCGGGTCGACCGGGGGCCGTCGCGCGGGCGCGACAGCACCGATCGGACCGTGCGCGCCGGCCGCTGCGCGCCGCCAGCCTGACGCGCCGCTGCGGGTGGCCGTCCGAGAAGGCCGCGCGGCGCCCGAGAGACGCGGTGCGGGGAGGCGGGTCGCCCGATCCGCTCCGCCCGCTCGGTGGGCGCACTCCGTCCGAGGACCTCGGGGTCGCTGGCCCACCATCCAAGCTCTCCGGCAGCGCGGTGCCGTCCGGTCGCCCCTCTCGGGCGCTCCATGAGACAAGGCACACCTGACCGGGCACGACCACCGCCGGCACGAGCACCGCGAGCCGTGGCCCTGCCGGCCGGAACGAGCCGCGCGCTGAGGTCGGTCGGAACGAGACGCGCGAGGAGCAGCACATCCCCCCAGCCCTCCGCGCCCCGCTCCTGACGTGTGAACCTCGGCCGGACGCGAGCCGCCGGGCGGCCCTCGCGGCCGCGCTCGAGGTGTGAGGCGGGCATGGTTCCACGTGAAACGACGTTCGACCCTCACGGCGCCCGCGCCACTGCGCCATGCCCCCGGAGGCGCCACGCCGTTGCACGTGGAAGCACGCGCACTTCCCCGCCTGAGGGGCGAACGAGAACGGACTGGATCGCGACCGGACCCGGATCGACACCGCCCGCCCTCGGATGAGCTGGGTGGTTCTGCCTGACCACGCCCGCCGCCTCGTCGGGGTGGCCACCCGGTCACGACGTGAACCGGT
Organism: Actinotalea sp.; assembly: GCA_014360395.1. Lineage (GTDB taxonomy): Bacteria > Actinomycetota > Actinomycetes > Actinomycetales > Cellulomonadaceae > Actinotalea. The sequence goes on along the minus strand of JACIXM010000518.1, from coordinate 2,405 downwards.
CCACCGTGAGCCGGGTCCCAGCGCGCCGATCTCGTTCCCGTACGGACCTTCCGTTCCACGTGAAACCGACGGGGTCCACGATGCGGAGCGTCAAAGCGGTCTCTGCGGCCGCCTCCCCTGTGACGACGCATCACCGCCGCTTCGCCGTCGTGGTTCCACGTGAAACGTCCCGCGCGAGGGCCGCCGGCGTTGCCATGGTGGAGGCCCCCACCGTGTTCCCCTGAGCACCGCAGCCGCGCCACCGCACCGCCGGTCCGGCCACGACTCACGCCAGCGCCGCCGTCATGCCCGGACTGCGACACCCGGCTGGCGGGTCCCACAGCACCAGGACGTCCTCCGCGACCCCGGTGTCGACGTACCGCACGCACTGGCGTCGCCAGGAGAGGCCAATCCTGCGTGGCCACCAGCACCGGCGGCCGTCTCACCCTCGCGTGCCCGCCGGTACTGACGCGGTCGCGCGGAGATCCACGCGGCCCGTCCGCCCGCGCGCGGCATCGGCGTGCCCGCACACACCTGCGCGCGGCGGAGCCCCGTGGCCTCGCGCCGCCGAGGCGACGCACGCCGGCATCCTGACGCTTCGCTCCATCACCCCACCGCTGAGGACTGCCTCTGGGGTCAGCCCGGCGGCTCCCTGGCCAAGGCCGGCGCCGCGCCGCGTATCCCGTGCTCACCCGCGCTGGTCGCCCGTTCCCGATCACCGCTGCCGTCCGCCCGGCGAGCCCCTTCGGTCGCCGAGCGGGCCGTGGGCCGAGCAGTCCGCGAGATCCTCCACGTGGGCGGGCGCAGAGGACGCGCGAGCGCACGCCCTCCGGTACCGAGACCTCGGCAGCCTCGTGCTCCTGCTCGGGAGTGCCCGGTGTCGTCTCCGGCACGGAGAATATGGCGGCTCATCGCAATCGAGGGTGTAGTCGCTGTCTGAAGCCGCCGGTCTCGAGCAGGCTGCGGGCGATGTAGTGGGCGAGGTTGCGGAAGCCGAGGGCGGTGCCGCGTAGGTGTTCGAGCCTTCCGTTGATGGCCTCGGTGGGGCCGTTGGAGGTGCCGGGGCGGTCGAAGTAGGCCAGGACGTCCGTGGCGCGCTTCTGCAGGGTCCGGCCCAGCCTGGTGAGTTCGTTCAGTGAGGTCGGGACGCCTCGGCTGAGGGAGTCGATCACCTTGGTCATCATCGCTTTGCCGGTGGGGCGGTCGGGGTGGCGGTAGGCGGCGATCACGGCTTGGTAGACGCCCCAGGTGACCTCGACGGCGAGGTGCTCGGGGTTGGCGAACAGCGCGTCGATCCGCGCGCGTTGGCGGTCGGTGAGCAGGTCCGCGCCGGTGTGCAGGGTCCGCCGCGCCTTGTAGAGCGGGTCCCCGGCGCGTCCGCGGTGACCGTGCAGGTCCTGCTGGATCCGCCGCCGGCACCGGTCCAACGCGTCCCCGGCCAGGCGCGCGACGTGGAAGGGGTCCATGACCGCTGTCGCTTTGGGGAGCTCTTCGGTGGTGGCGGTCTTGAACCCGGTGAACCCGTCCATCGCCACGACCTCCAGCCCGTCCCGGAAGGCGTCCGGCCGGGCGGCGAGCCAGGTCTTGAACGCCTGCTTGGACCGGCCCGGCACCATGTCCAGCAACCGCGCGGACCCGGTGCCGTCCCTGACAGGGGTGAGGTCGATGATCACGGTGACGTACTTGTCGCCAGCGCGGGTGTGGCGCCACACGTGCTCATCGACACCGAGCACCGTGACCCCCTCGAACCGGGACGGGTCGTTGATCAGCACCCGGCGCCCCTCGGCCAGGACCGCGGTGTTCGCGGTGTGCCAGGACACCCCCAGCGCCTCAGCGACCCGAGCCACGGACAGGTGCGCCACGACCAGACCCTGCAACGCCCACGCCAGCGCCCGACGCGACAGCTTCGACCGCGGCTGGGCCGCAGCGGTCATGTCCTGCCGCCACACGTGCCCGCAGCCAGTGCACCGGTACCGGCGGACCGTGACCTCCAACGTCGTGGGCCGCCACCCGAACGGCTCGTGCGCCAACCGCCGCACCACCGAGTCCCGCGGCGCGCCCTCGCACCCGCACCGCCGGCACCACCGGTCCGGCTCCAGCACCCGGCACGCCAGGACCACCCGGTCCGGCTCCACGCGTTGCCCGACCACCTCCAGGCCGAGCTCGTCCAGGCCGGCGAACGTGGTCAGGTCAGGGGCAGCGAAGGTAGCGTCAAGCACGTCGAGGTCTTCCAGATGAGCGGCGTAGGAACCTTCATCCTCGGGAGACCTCGACCTCTACCCGGACACCGACGCGCCGACCACCCTCACCCCCCCGCCTACACCCTCATCTGCGAAGAGCCACTAAAGTGAGTTGCATCGAAACATGGTGAGGGCCTCGCTAGCTCGGGAAGTCATCGTGCTCGACAGCACGGAGGTTACGGGAGA
>JACIXM010000517.1 GCA_014360395.1 Actinotalea sp. | reverse complement strand
GTGAACAGCGCTGCCGTGGTGTCCAGGAGGTCAGGGTCGACGTCCGGGTCGTGCAGCCGCCACGGCTCGACAGGCAGGTCCATGGTCGAAGCGTCGCCGACCGGACCTCCGCCCGCCACGGGAAGCGGGGCGGGCCCGCCCGGCGCCGCGGGGACGGGCGGCGCAGGACGTGGTCAGCGCCGCGGCCGTCGCGTGTCCATGACCGCGGAGCGCCTGCGCTGTGCCAGCTTGCCGAGCAGCTCCTTGGCCCGGCGCTGGTTCTCCGGCTTGCGCATCTCCCGCTGGACGAAGCGCGCCGCTGCCAGGGCGAGGCCGCTGCGCAACGCTGCTCGGACCAGGCTCATCGCTCCTCCTTGCTGTCCGGTCCTCCTGCCGGGGGACCATCGCGTCACCACGACGCTAGGCACGCCGCGCGGTGGGCGCGAGCGGGACTGGTCGGTCAGGCGGACATCGCGAGCTCGTCCTGCCGCCGCACGGACGCGGCGGAGGTCGCCAGGACGACGACGGCCTCCACGCCCTCCTCGTCGACGACGACGACGGCGCGCTCCCCGCACACGCACACGAGCTCGCCGAGGCCGTTCGGACCGCCGTCCTCGAACCAGATGCAGATGTGGGTCGTCATGCCACGACGGTAGGCACGACCTCCGACACGACGGCGGCGCCACGCCCGGGCCGGGCCCGATCGGGCACCCGTGCCGGCTCGTCACGAGGTCGGTCCACGCCCAGGCGCGCCGGTTTTGTCATGTTTCAGGGGTGCGGCGCGGGCCCCGGGGGAATACGGTGGTCCCAGCAGGGCGTCAGGCAGGGGGCGTTCTGCTCGGCGGCGGATTGGGGCCGCCGCCGGGGGAGGTGCCGATGATGGCAGGAGCGCACCAGGAGAAGGTCGTCGCAGGGCTGCGTCGTTACTGGTCCACGCAGCAGCTCACCCCGGACCTGCTCGTCCAGCTGCCCCCGCTGCAGCGTGCCGTGGTGCGCGCGGCGGCCCCGGAGTCCTTCGCGGCCGCGACCGTCGGCGCCGCCATGGTGCTCCACGCCGAGCGCTGCGGGACGGACCGGCTCGGGTGGATCGGGGACTCGCGCAGCCTCGTCCTCGCCCATGCCGCGGCGTCGATGGCCGCCGGGCTGCACGTGGTCCCTACCCGGGCCCACCGGGACGAGCTGAATCTCGTGGCAGGGTGCGACCACCTGGTCATCGACACGTTCCGCGGCGCGCTGGGCACCGAGCGGTGGGTGCAGCAGCGCGTCCTGGCACTCGTCCGGGCGGCCGGGTGCGTGTACGTGCTCGCGCAGGCCGGCCAGGCGCTCGCGGACGCCCCGGGGCTGCGCGCGGAGTTCGGCTCCTACCC
>JACIXM010000516.1 GCA_014360395.1 Actinotalea sp. | reverse complement strand
CGGTGCGCCCGCTCGGCGTCGTCGTACTGCTCCTCGGCGGCGTCGTGGGCCTTGGCGAACGTGCGCTGGGCCTTCTCGTCCGAGCGGCGCAGCGTGCTCGGCAGCTCGTCCTGACGCGCCTTCCCGCTCTTCGTCGTCTTCGGCACGGTGACCTCCCGGGTCTCGCCGGCGGGCCGTGCCCACCGGGCCTGCGCTGCCATCGTCCGCCGACGCGTGCCCGGCCGCACCCGGACCGACCGGCCCTGGCGCGCGCGGGGGCGCGCAGCCGACCATGGGAGCAGTGGCGCGGGCCGCGCCCGGCGACCGTGCGGAGGGAGCCGCCATGGACGGCGCTGCGGCCGCTGCAGGCGGGCTGTCGGCCGCGGAGGTCGCCGAGCGCGTCGCCGCGGGCCGGGTCAACCGGTCGTCCGTCCGCACGAGCCGGACGGTCTCTCAGATCGTCCGGGCCAACGTCCTGACGCGGTTCAACGCCCTGCTGGGCGTGCTGCTCGGGGTCATCCTCGTCGTCGGGCCGCTGCAGGACGCGCTCTTCGGGCTCGTCCTCGTCGCCAACAGCGCCGTGGGGATCGTCCAGGAGCTGCGTGCCAAGCGGGTGCTGGACCGGCTGTCGGTGCTCACGGCGCCCACCGCGACCGTCGTGCGCGACGGGACGGCCCGGGAGGTGCCGGCGCAGGACGTGGTCCAGGACGACGTCGTCGTCCTCGGGCGGGGCGACCAGGTCGTCGTCGACGGGCCGGTCCTGTCCACCGACGGGTTGGAGGTGGACGAGTCCCTCCTGACCGGCGAGGCCGAGCCGGTCGGCCACGCCGCCGGTGACCGGCTGCTGTCGGGGAGCTTCGTCGTCGCGGGTGCGGGGCTCATGCAGGCGGAGCGGGTGGGCGACGCCGCCTACGCGGTCCGGCTCGCCGCGCAGGCCCAGCAGTTCACCCTCGTGCACTCCGAGCTCCGCGCTGCGCTGAACCGCCTCCTGCGGGTGATCGGCTGGGTCATGCTGCCCACGGCCACGCTGCTTGTGGTCACCCAGCTGCTCGCGGAGGACGTGCCGGTCGCCGAGGCGGTGCGCGGCTCCGTCGCCGGGGTGGTGGGCATGGTGCCGGAGGGGCTCGTCCTGCTGACGAGCGTCGCGCTCGCCGTGGGGGTCGTCCGGCTCGGCCGGCGCCGCGTGCTCGTCCAGGAGCTGCCCGCGATCGAGGGCCTGGCGCGGGTCGACGTCGTCGGCATCGACAAGACCGGCACTCTGACGGACGGGACCGTCGAGCTGGAGGACGTCGTGCTGCTCGCACCGGCGGGCGAGGACGTGCGCGCGGTCCTGGCCGCCCTCGCCGCCGCCGACGACGCCCCGAACCCGAGCCTGCGGGCCGTCGCCGCGGGCGTCGCGCAGCGCGATCCCGCCGCCGCCGACGGCACCGGCGCGTCCGGGGGTGTCGCCCTCCCCTGGGCCGTGGCCGCACGGGTGCCGTTCTCCTCGGCGCGCCGGTGGAGCGGCGTCGCCTTCGTCGACCACGGGTCCTGGGTGCTCGGGGCGCCGGAGGCGCTGCTCGACCCGCAGGACCCGGGGCAGGCCGCGGTCCTGGACCGGGTGGGCACCCGGGCCGCCGCGGGCCGGCGGGTGCTGCTGCTCGCGGCAGCGGGGCTGCCGGCGGCTGCGGAGGCGCCCGGCGCGCGACCCGGTGCCGTGCGTCCCGTGGCCCTCGTGGTGCTGGCGGAGCGCCTCCGTCCGGACGCAGCGGGCACGGTGCGCTACTTCGGTGCGCAGGACGTGCGGGTCGACGTCCTGTCCGGCGACAGCCCTCGGACGGTCGGCGCCGTGGCCGCAGCGCTCGAGGTGCCGGGCGCCGACCGCCCGGTGGACGCCGGGACGCTCCCCGAGGACGACGCGGACCCCGGCGACGCCGCCCGGCTCGAGACGGCGGTCGCCGGGGCGACGGTGTTCGGTCGGGTGCGTCCCCAGCAGAAGCGCGCGATGGTCCGGGCGCTGCAGCGACGTGGGCACGTCGTGGCGATGACCGGCGACGGCGTCAACGACGTGCTGGCGCTCAAGGACGCCGACATCGGCGTGGCGATGGGCAGCGGTGCACCCGCCGCCCGCGCGGCCGCGCAGCTCGTGCTGCTCGACAGTCGCTTCGACGTGCTCCCCGACGTCGTCGCGGAGGGCCGCCGGATCATCGCCGACATCGAGCGGGTCGCCAACCTCTTCCTGACCAAGACGGTCTACGTCACGGTGCTCGCACTGGCCGTGGGCGTGGCGGGGCTGCCCTTCCCCTTCTACCCCCGGCACCTCACCGTCATCAGCACGCTCACGATCGGCGTCCCGGCGTTCTTCCTCGCCCTGGCCCCCGACGCGCGGCGGGCCCGACCGGGATTCCTGCGCCGCGTGCTCCGCTTCGCGGTGCCGGCAGGGCTGGTCGCCGCAGCCGCGACGTTCACC
>JACIXM010000515.1 GCA_014360395.1 Actinotalea sp. | reverse complement strand
AGAGCGGGAAGGCGCGTCAGGACGAGCTGCCGAGCATGCTGCGCCGCTCGGACGAGAAGGCCCAGCGCACGTTCGCCAAGGCCCACGACGCCGCCGAGGAGCAGTACGACGACGCCGAGCGGGCGCACCGCGTCGCGTACTCCGCGCTCAAGCACTCCTACGAGAAGGTCGGCGACCACTGGGAGGCGAAGGACGAGAAGGGCCCCTCGGACCGCAAGGCGCAGGGCGGGCGCGGCACCCGCGCCCGGACCAGGGGCGGCGTCGACGCCAACGCCTCCAAGAAGCACCTCTACGACGTCGCCCGGCGGCTCGACGTGCCCGGCCGGTCCTCCATGTCCAAGGACGAGCTCGTCGACGCCATCCAGAAGGAGAACGACCGGCGCACCCGAGCGAGCCGCTGAGCGCGACCGGGCCGTCGGGCACCGCGCACCCGGGGCGGCACCGGGCGGTTCGCCTCGGCGACCGGCGGCGACCGAGCCGTTGCCCCACCGGGACGCCTGACGGACACTGCCAGGACAGGCAGGGCGCGCAAGGTCAGGCGGCACGCGCACGACAGGCCTCGCGCACCGCACGGGCGCCCCGCGGCACGGTGAGGTGACGGCACGGTGAGGTGAGGACGATGCGCTGGTTCTCCGGTTCCCCCCGCACGGCGTCGGCAGGCGCCGTCGACGTCCCGGACGCCCTGCCGGTGCTGTCCGCCGGCCGGCACCGCACCCCGCGCACCGGCGCCTGCTTCATGGAGTGGGCGAGCCTGCTCGCCGGGGAGCGGTTCAGCGACCACCCGACCTGCACCCACCCGCTCCTGGCGCACCTCGCGCGGATGGTCAACGACGCCACGACGGAGCGCGGCCGCGCCGCGCTCGCCCCGCTCGTGCCGTCGGTCGTCGGACTGACCGGCGAGGACCCGCGCACGGCCTACGACGTCGCCGTCGCCGCCGCCCTCGTGGCGCTGCCGGTCGTGCGCGAGGAGGACCGCCTCCCGCTCGCGGCCGGCGTCCTGACCTGCGAGCGCCTGCGGGCGCTGCGGACCGACGACGGCGCCGGCACCGTCGGGCGCCGCCGCCGGCGGGGGACCCGGGCCACCCCCACGTCCGACGCCGACGGCGATCCCCTCGCCGACGTCCGCCCGGCGACGCGGGCCGTGCTCGTCGAGGTCCCGGACGCGACGACGTGGGCGGTGTCGTTCACCGCGGACCTCGTCAGCCTCCACGGGCTCGCCGACCCGGCGGCCGCGCTCGCGGAGCACGCCGTGGTCGCGGTCCTGCGGCAGCGGCGCGCCGACGCCACCGACGGCCCGGACACCGACGCCCTGCTCGCCCGGATGCTCCGCGACGCGATCGCGGCCGCCGGGTCGCCGGAGCCGGACCGGCCGCTCCCCGGCGCCTCCCCGCGCCGTGGGGAGACCCCGCACCGCCATCCGGAGCACGCGCTCCCCACGACCTGAGCAGGGGCGGGTGTCGGCGCGCGTGAGGGGGCGGCGTCAGCGCGCGTCCACGCGCACCTCCTGGGGCGTGCCGTCCAGGGCGACGTCGGTCGTGGCGCCGCGGGCCGTGACGCGGTACTCCCCCGCCCACGCCCCGACCGTGAGGCGTCCCGCGTCGTCGGTGCGCGCCGTCGTCGGCGGCAGCCACCAGTCCCGGCGGACCAGGTCGCGCAGCGCCTCGAACGCCGGCTTGGGCGTGCCGTCCGCCCGGACCAGGCCGGCCGGGGCGCCGAGCCAGGCGCCGTCGTCGGTGATGCCCCAGTAGGTGATCGCCTCGACAGCCGGGTGGGACGCGAGCGTGCGGTAGTGGCGGACGACCTCGTCGGCCTGCCGCTCCTCGCCCTGCGGCGTGGACGGCCAGTGGTCGACCTGCCAGTCGTTGAGGTCCTCGATGTGCGGGGGCATGAGCTCGCCGGACAGCAGCGTCGACTCGGTCATGTGGATCGGCAGGCCGTACCGCGAGAACCGCTCGAGGACCGCGTGCGTCTTCTCCTCGCCCCAGTACCCCTGGTGCATGTGGCTCTGCAGCCCGAGGACGTCGACCTGGACGCCCGCCGCGAGCACGCCCTCGAGCAGGCACTCGTAGGCGGTCGACATGTCGAAGTCGTTGAGCAGGAGCGTCGCGTCGGGGTTGGCCGCCCGGGCCTCCTCGAAGGCCATTCGGACGGTCGCGATCCGGCCGCGCTCGCGGCACAGTCGCGTGATGCCGTTCTCCTCCTTGTCGAAGACCGGCATGATCACCGCCTCGTTGATCGCGTCCCAGGTGTCGACCAGCCCGCGGAAGTCGCCGACGTCGCGCCGGATCCGCTCGCGCTGCACGCGCTCGACCTCGTCGGTGGGCAGGTCGCGCAGCCACGGCGCGGTGACGGTGTGCCAGACGAGCGGGTGGCCCTTGAGCCGGACGCCGCGGTCCGCGAACCACCGGGCGGTCCGGCGCAGGCGCTCGGTGTCCGGCCGGCCGCGCACCGGCTCGAAGCGCCCCCAGTAGAACGGCAGGGTCGCGGTGTCGAAGACCTGCACGAACAGCTCCCCGAGGTGCTCGAGCTGCTCGACCGACGCGCCTCCGAAGGTCTCGACCTCTGCCGGGTCGAGCTCCGTCTCGCCGTTGGCGAGGGGGATGAGGTCGAAGCCGATGTTCCCGATCGCCAGGGCGGGCCGGACCTGCTCGACCGTCACCTCGGCGTGCGGCAGCGGCGCGCCGTCGGGCCCGACGACGCTCAAGGTGGTCTCGCGGACGCGGTGCCGCCGGTCGGCGCCCG
>JACIXM010000514.1 GCA_014360395.1 Actinotalea sp. | reverse complement strand
GGCCTGGTCGTGGGCCTGACGGTCGTCGCGATCGGCACGTCCCTGCCGGAGCTGGCCGCCTCCGTCGTCGCGGTCCGCCGCGGCGAGCGGGACCTGGCCGTCGGGAACGTCGTCGGCAGCAACATGTTCAACATCGGCCTCGTCCTCGGGCTGCCGGCCTTCCTCGCCGACGGCGGCATCCCCGTGCCCGGCGCAGCCCTCGCGCTCGACGTGCCGCTGATGATCGCGGCGTCCGTGGCGCTCCTGCCGATCGCGTTCACCGGGTTCGCGATCCAGCGCTGGGAGGGCGGGCTGTTCCTGGCCCTGTACGTGTCCTACACGGCGTTCGTCGTCCTCGCGGCCACCCAGCACGACGCCCTGCAGGGCTTCACCACGGTGATGGCCGGCTTCGTGCTGCCGCTGCTGGCGGTCACGCTGGTGGCACTCGCGTCCTACGAGCTGGGTCTGCGCCGCGGCAGACGGGCGGGCGTGGCAGCCGCCTCCGGGGACGCCTCTGCGGGCGGCACGACCACCGACGCGTCCTCGACCGACGCGCCCGCCACCGACGCGCGAGGTCCGGCCGACGGCGCCTCGGGCGAGGAGCCCGGGAGCGCCCCCTGATCACCCCGTGCCGGGGCGCCGTCGCCCGCTCGCTCCTCGCGCGGTGACGCGGGCGCCGGGCCGGGGCTCTCGTCCTGCGCCCGCTCGGCGTGCAGGTACCGCCAGGCCAGGAGCGCGCACGCGACGCCGTTGAGCGCGCCCACGACGACGTCCGAGAGGTGGTGCATCCCGCGGTACAGCCGCGCGAGCGCGACGAGGAACGGCACGGCGAGCACCACCGTGATGACGCTCCAGCGCAGTGCCGCGGACCGGATCCGCGAGGCCAGCAGCGCGATCGTCAGGTAGAACGCCGTCGAGGCTCCGACGTGGCCGCTGGGGAAGCCGGAGGTGGGCGGGGCCTCGTCCAGGTGCTCCACGTCGGGCCGTTCCCGCCCGACGACCGCTGCGGAGGTGACGAACACCGTCGACTGCAGCGAGATGGCGATGGCGGGCACGAAGGCACGGCGCCACTGCCGGGTCCGCCACCACAGGACGGCGACCGCCAGCACGCACGCGCCGATGATGAACGCCGTCGCCCCGATGTTGGACCAGATGGACGTGAGCGTGTCCATGACCGGCGTCCGGCGCTCCTCGAGCGCCTCGTTGACGCCGACCTCGGCGGGCAGCCCGTCGAGCGGACCGGTGATGAGCAGGCCCGTCGCGACGATCCCCACCCACAGCAGCGCCACGGGCACCGCGGCACGTCGGACCAGGTCCCGGCGGGTCGCCGCCGTCAGCGGACGGGTCCGCCCCTCCTCGGTGCTCTTCGGGAACGACACCGGACCCTCAGCCCTCGCCGCGCGGCTCGATCGACGCCGGCGTCCCCGTCGCGGGGTCCGCCGGCACCTCCCGGGGCAGGGCGCGCTCGCCCCAGCCCCGGTACCCCAGGTACGACGCGCCGGCCATCGCCCCGCCGAGCGCGATGCCGGCGACGACGTCCGACGGGTAGTGGGCACCGAGCAGCACCCGGTCGGCCGCGGTCGCGACCACGAGCACGGTGGTCACGACGACCACCGCCGCGCGCCCCCGGCGCCCGAGGAGGGGCCAGACCAGCAGCACGACGACGACGCCCGTGGCGGCCGCGTTCATCGCGTGCCCGGAGGGGAAGCTGTAGCCGGGCGCCCGGGTGAGCGCGTCCTCCATGACCGGCCGGGCGCGGGCCACGAGCACCTTGAGCACGTTGCCCAGGCCCCAGGTGACCAGGATCGTGGCCAGGGCCCAGAGCACCCGCCCCCGCAGACCCCGCCGGGTCCAGACCCACACGCACAGCGCGGCGGCGGCGAGGTTGACCCACCGGGCCTGGAACGCCTCCTGCCACGCCAGCAGCGCGCGGTGCAGGTCGGGGTCCGCCGCGGCCAGCCGGGTGGCCGCGCGCACGGTCTGGACATCGGCACGGTGCACGGCGGAGGCCTCGGACCGCGTGACGACCGCGAGCGCGAGGACCGGCAGCCCGACGCCGAGCGCGAGGCCGGCAGCCTGGGCGAGGCGACGGGGGTGCAACCACCGGTCCATGGTCGGAGCGTAGGTCGCCCCGTCGCGGTGCGCCCGGGCAGGGGGCAGGGCCGGACCGGTGACGCAGCCGGACACGGGGCCGCCGACGGTCCGCCGGGTGGTAGGCAAGGGCTGTGGACGTCGACATCGATCTGAGCGGGTTGCTCAGCGAGCTCGTCCCGGGCTCGCTGCGCGCGCTCGACCTCGTCGGCGTCTTCCTCAACGGCGTCCTGGGCGGGACCATCGCCCGGCAGCGACGGTTCGACCTGGTCGGCTTCGCGATCCTCGCGATCGTCTCCGCGCTCGGCGGGGGCATCCTGCGCGACACCCTGCTCCAGCAGGGGCCACCGGTGGCGCTGACGGACCCCTGGTACCTGACGACGGCGCTCATCGGCGCGCTGGTCGCGTTCGTCGTCCGCCTGGAGGGCCGGTGGTGGAACCGCACCTTCCTCGTCGGCGACTCCCTCGTGCTGGGCTGCTGGGCGGCGGTGGGTGCCGGGCGCGCGCTCGAGGCGGACCTCGGCGTGCTGCCGGCCGTGCTCCTGGGCGTGACGACGGCGGTCGGCGGCGGGATGATCCGCGACGTCGTCGTCGGCCAGGTCCCGGCCGTGTTCGGGGGCAACACCCTCTACGCGACGTCGGCCGTGTTCGCCTGCCTCGTGCTCATCCCCTTGCACGAGGCGGGGTACCAGACGGCCGGCGTCTACGCCGCGATCGTGGTCGGCTCGGGCCTGAGCCTGCTGGCCCGGCGGCGGCGCTGGATGCTGCCGGAGGCCGATGCGCTGCGCCTGCGGCCACCGCCCCGGCTCCTGCCCAAGCACCGCCGCCCCGACCGCGACGAGCGGCCCGACGGTGCCGACCGGTACGGCAGTGAGGACCCCGACGGCGACCGGCCCGACGGCGTGCGGCGCTGAGCGTCAGCCCGCGACGGTCACCGACCGGGCGACCGACAGTGCCTCGCGCAGTCCCTCGGCCGTCGGGGCGGTCTGCAGCACGATCCGCGTGACCTCGTCCCCGACGCCCACGAGCACCTGCGCCGTGGTGACCGGCGACTGCCACACGCGTCGCCCGTCCCGGTCCTCGGCGGCGTGGCCCTCGGTGTCGGTGACGACGTGGAGGACGGCGGCGTCGGCGCCCGGGATCTCGAGCGTGTAGACCTCGGAGCTGATGGCCCCCGGGCCCGGGCGCAGCCACGCCTCGAGCTGCCGGGCCCAGGTGTGGTCCACGACCGGGGGGTAGACCTGGACCCCGGAGCGCGCGGCCCGGGCGCCCGGGATGGTCGGCCCCTCGAAGAGGTGGACACCGTCGTAGGAGCCCGCGGGCCAGTGGTCGGCCGGGAGGGTGACCGAGACGGCGCCGGAGTGCACGACCGTGCCGGTCGCGGGGGCGATCTCCGGCAGCGGCTCCGCGGGCAGCGAGGCGACGAGGTCGGCGACCTGCTCCGGGGCGTCGTCCTCGGCCTGCGCCGGTGCGCTCTCCGCGTCCTCCTCGCCGCCCGGCTCGACCGCGACGGCCGGCTCGTCCGCCGTGGCGCCGACCGCCTCCGGGCTGCTTGACGGTGCGGTCCCGGGCGCGCCGCCGGGGGCCACGGAGCAGCCGGCCAGCAGGCCCCCTGCCGCTGCGGCGACGACCAGACGCGTGGCGGTCCTCATCGCGCTCTCCTCGCTGTGCCCCCAGGGGGACCGAGCGAGCCCCCTGTCAGGCCTATCGGCATGATCGCGAGGGACCTGAAGGGACAGCGCCGTCCGGTCGGGACCGGTCGCGGTCGGCGGCGATTAGTTCAGCGACTATGCAAAAGCCCTCGACCGGCCTACGGTGGAGCGCGTGCCTCCTACCCCTCCCGCCGCCGTCGCCGTCGCCGACCCGGGCGCCGACCTGCGGCACCGCGTCCGCGAGACCACCCTGAGCGTCGTCGGGCCCGACGGCGCGCCGCTGCCGCACGCCGAGGTGACGGTCGAGCAGGTC
>JACIXM010000513.1 GCA_014360395.1 Actinotalea sp. | reverse complement strand
GCGGCTGCACGACCCGGACGTCGACCCTGACCTCCTGGACACCACGGCGGCGCTGTTCACCGTGGCGAACGGGTGGGTCGGCGTCCGCGGCGCCCTGGAGGAGCTGACCCCCACGGTGCACGCCGGCACCCTCCTGGCCCCCGTCCTGGAGGAGGTGCCGCTGGAGTACGGCGAGCGCTCCTACGGCTTCCCCGGCCGGCAGGAGCAGGTCCTCGCGGTCCCCGACGGCTGGGCGGTGCGTGCGGAGGTCGACGGCTCGGCCCTGGACGTCTCGATCGGCACCACCCACGGGCACACCCGCACGCTCGACCTGCGGACCGGTGTCCTGCGCCGCGAGGTCCGCTGGAGCGCCCCCCACGGCGGCACGGTCGCCGTGACGACGAGCCGGCTGGCCTCGCTGCGGCGCCGCGAGCTCGTCGTCGTCCGGTACACGGTGCGCGCGGAGAGCGCCGCGCACGTCGCCCTGCGCCTGTTCCCGTGCTGCGACCGCTCCCCGCTGCGCGCCCACGCCGACGACGACCCGCACGTCCGCCCCGCCTACGTCGCCGACGACGGCTCGGGCTCGCGCACCGTGACGACCTGCAGCCACACGGCGACGTCCGGCCCGGCGGGTGCCCGCGCCTGGACCGTGCAGCACGTCCCCAGCAGCGCCGTGGACCTCGCGGTCGCGGCCGACGTCCGCGTCGTCGGCCCCGGGTTCGTCGCCACCGGCGAGCACGCCACGACGGTGAGCGCAGACCTGCGCGCGGGCGACGAGGTCACCGTGGAGCTCCTCGTCGCGTTCACCGCGGCCCGTCAGCGCGCGGGCGAGCCGTCCGACGGCGGCGCGGCGGTCCTGGCGCACGCGCAGCAGGTGCTCGACGCGGCCCGGTCCGCCGGGCACGACGCACTGGTGGCCGAGCACCGCGACGCCCTCGCCGCGGCCTTGGACTGGGCCGACGTCGAGGTCGACGGCGACCCCCAGCTGCAGCAGGCCGTGCGGTTCGCGCTCCTGCACGTCCTCGGCTCAGCGGCCCTCGGCGAGGGGACGGGTGTCCGCGCCAAGGGCCTGACCGGGCTGGGGTACCACGGCCACACCTTCTGGGACGCGGACAGCTACGTCCTGGCCGTCCTCGACCACGTCCTGCCCGACGCCGCCCGCTCCCACCTGGCCTGGCGGCACGGCACGCTGCCGTGGGCGCGGGAGCACGCACGGGTCCTCGGGGGCGCCGGCGCCGCCTTCGCCTGGCGCACCGTCACCGGGCCGGAGAGCTCCGGGTACTGGCCGGCGAGCGTCGCCGCCCGCCACGTCGACGCCGACGTCGCCGACGCCGCCTGCCGCTACGCCGCCGTGACCGGGGACGCCGCGTTCGAGTGGGAGGCGGGCACCGAGCTCGTCGTCGAGACCGCGCGGATGTGGGTCGCCCTGGGCCACCACACCGACGACGGCGCGTTCCACCTCCACGGCGTCACGGGCCCGGACGAGTACACGGCCGTGGCCGACGACAACGCCTTCACCAACCGCATGGCGGCACGGAACCTGCGGGCCGCCGTCGAGCTCACCGGTCGCCACGCCGACGCCGCCGCGCACCTCGCCGTGACCGAGGAGGAGCGGACGGCCTGGCGCCGCGCCGCCGACGCGATGACCGTGCTCGTGGACCCCGACACCGGCGTCACGCAGCAGTGCGCGGGCTTCCTGCAGCGCCGCCGCTGGGACTTCGCCGGCACCGGGCCCCACGCCTACCCCCTCGAGCAGCACCACACCTACGCCGAGATCTACCGGCGACAGGTGGTCAAGCAGGCGGACGTCGTCGCCGCCCACTGGCTGGCCGGGGAGGACGTCCCGGTGGACCAGCAGCGCCGCGACCTCGCCCACTACGAGGCGATCACGGTCCGCGACTCCTCCCTGTCCTCGCCGCCGCACGCCGTCGTCGCGGCCCGGGTGGGGTGGCTCGCGCTCGCGCACGACCACGTGCGCGAGGCGGCGCTGCTGGACCTGCACGACCTGGAGGGCGACGTCGTCGACGGCCTGCACGTCGCCGCGCTCGCCGGGGTCTGGGTCGGCCTCGTGATGGGGTTCGGCGGCCTGCGGACCGCACGCGCGGGCGACGCGGGTCGGTCGACCACCGGCCGCGGGCAGGAGGACGCCGCCGGCGACCCGCTGCACCTGGCGCCTCGGCTGCCCGCCGCGCTCACGGGCCTGCGCTTCGGCGTGCGCCACGCGGGGGCGCGGCTGCGGGTCGAGGTCGAGCCGGAGAAGGTCACCTACCGGCTCCTCGACGCCCCGTCACGGCCTGTCGTGCTGGTCCACCACGGCGAGCGGGTCGTGCTCACGGGACAGGAGACGACGGCCGTGCGGGGTGTGCCGCCCCTGGGCGACGTCGGCCCGGCGCCCGTCCCGCCACCCGGGCGGGAGCTGCGCCGGCCCGCGCCCCGCCCGTCCTGACGGCGGGACGCGGGACCGGACGCCGCGTCGGGACGGATCAGGGCACCGGGAGGCAGGCCGGCCGGAACGCGGGGTCCGCGGGGCCGTCGGTCTCCAGCGCGTTCGCCACGAGCTGGTGGACGACCGGGTCGTTCGGCGCCTGGTCGTGCTCGATGGTGTTCAGCGGGCACACGTCCTGGATCGTGATGTTGGTGACCTGCCGGGCCGGGCCGTCGAGGAACTGGCTCGTGTACGGCGTCACGACCTCGTCGTACTTGGTCGCGATGACCGTGTACGAGGGGCCCCGCACCGTGTCGCCCGGCGCGTTGAGCTCCTGCATGAAGGCCGATCCGGCCACCTGGTCGCTGCACGCGGGGCAGAGCGGGTTCTCCTCGCCGACGACGGTCCCGAAGGTCCCGTCGGGGTAGGCGACCAGGACGCCCTGCGTGCCGTGGTTGGACGGGGCGATGCCGACGAGGTCGTCGACCTTCTTCGCCCCGCCGAGGTGGTGCATCCAGTAGCGCGGCATCATCCCGCCCTGGCTGTGGCCGACGACGTCGACCTTCCGCGCGCCGGTCGCCCCGAGCACGGCGTCGACGAACGAGGCGAGCTCCCGGGCCGAGTCCCGCACCGGGCCGGTCGCGTTGGTGCCGTAGTTGAGCGCGAAGACGCAGTACCCCTGCGCGGACAGGTACGGCGCCAGCGTCGACCAGTTCTTCAGCATGTCCTCGAACGTGCCGTGGACCAGGACCACCGGCTGGGGTCGCTCCGCCGTCGGCCGGCACGTCCAGTCGTTCGCGCCGGGAGGGGAGACGTCGATGCTCGGCAGCTCGATCCCGCCGACGAGGGACGGCGCCGGCGTACCGCTGGCGCCCGCAGCGGGGCCTGCGGCGAGCAGCGACCCGCCGACGAGGGCGGCCGCGGCGGCGGCGATCAGGGACGGACGGGGGCGGCGCGTGCGGCGAGGGGCTCCCACGGTGCGGACCTCTTCTCGTGGCTCCTGGGTGATCGGACCGGCGCGGGGCGGCCGGGACCGCACAGGATGGGCGATCACGGGCGGATCCGCATCCCGAAACGGGCTGACCTGGGCAGGCGCAGCCGGCGGTCACAGCCTGATCAGCTCCCGGCGACGCACGACCGCGACGACGACCGGCACGACGCACAGGGCCGCCGTCGCGGACAGGCCCGCGAAGTCCACGGTGGCCAGCAGCGGGCCGGAGGCGATCGCGCCGAGGGCTGCCGCGGCGTTCATCGCCGAGTCGCTCCCGCCCTGGACGACCGGGCGGGACTCCGGCGCCACGGCCCCGGACAGCAGGGTCGCCGCCGGGACGGTGACCATCGACCAGGCCAGCCCGAGCAGGAACAGCGCGACGACGACGGCCCCCGTCCGGTCGGCACCCAGCACGCCGACCACCGCCGACGCCAGCAGCAGGGCCTGCCCGAGCAGGATCGTCCGGACGGTCCCCACGCGGTCGGCCAGCACGCCCATGACCGGGGCGAACGCGAACATGCCGAGCACGTGGAGGCTGATCGTGATGCCGACGACGGTGATGCCGTGGCCCTGGTGCGCCAGGTGCACGGGCGTCATCGTCATGACCGAGACCATCGCGAGGTGGCTCAGGACGAGCGCGAGCAGCGCGAACGTCGCCGGCGGGCTGCGGCGCACCTCCTGCAGCGCAGCGCCCGGCCGCAACGGGGCGGGGCCCACGGAGGTGGCGTCCGGTGCGGTGCCGTGCCGACGCACCACGTCCAGGGGTTCCGGCCGCAGGAAGACGCCGACGACGACGGCCGTCACCCCCAGCAGGACCGCGGCGATGGCGAAGGCGCCCGACAGCGGCGGCAGCCCCGTCCGCGCCTCCAGCGCCTCCCCCGGCACGCCGAGGTTGGGCCCGAGCACGGCGCCGATGGTCCCGACCCAGACGACGAGGGACAGGCTCCGCCCCCGGTGGGCCGGCTCGGCCAGGTCGGTCGCGGCGAAGCGCGCCTGCAGGCCCGCCGCGGTCCCGGCGCCGAGGGCGATCATCCCCAGGACGAGCAGCAGGGTCGAGCCGAGCGCGGCGGACACCACGAGCACCGCGGCGCCGGCCGACGCCCCGCCCCAGGCCAGCGTCAGGGCCCGACGGCGCCCGGCGCGGGCGGCGAGCATGCCCAGCGGCAGGGCGATGAGGGCGGCGCCGATCGTGGTCGACGCCCGGGCGATCCCCGCCAGGGCCTCCGAGCGGGTGACCTGCTGGGCGAGGAGGACGCCGACCGACGGGCCGGCGCCGTAGCCGAGGGCCCCGACGACCTGGGCGACGACGAGGACGCGCAGGGTGCGGCGGCGCGCCGCCACGACCTCCGGCAGGGTCAGCCAGGCCTCACGCACCCCTTCATCCTGCCCCCCTCGTCGGCGTGGTCAGGCGCCTCGGCCCGCCCGGCCAGCCGCCACACCACGACCAGCAGGAGGGCCGCCACCGAGATCACCAGACCCGTGGCCAGTGATACCCCCCGGGGTAGCGGCGTGAGGGCGAAGAACGCGCGCGCGGCGGGCACCGCGAGCAGCGTGACGAAGGTCACCACCATCGTCGCGACGAGGACGGCCCGCCCTGCGCTCCAGGGCCGGGCGAGCAGGACCAGGACGGTCGTCCCCGCGCCGAAGAGGGCGACGGTGGCGGCCGTGCGCGCCACGGGCACCCCGCCGTCGGCCGGACCGGTGGCCAGCGCGTATGCGGTGAACGTCGCGGCTGCGGCGACCAGCCCTGCCGGCACCGCGAAGCGGAGCACGCGGCGCAGGAACCCCGGTCGGGCCCGCCGCGCGTCGGGGGCCAGGGCGAGGAAGAACGCCGGGACGC
>JACIXM010000512.1 GCA_014360395.1 Actinotalea sp. | reverse complement strand
CACGCCGGACGTCGTGAGCCGGACGAGCCGGCACGGACGACGGGGAACCGATGACCGTGGTGCAGACTGACCCGGTGACCCGGGCCGCCCGCGACGACGACGCCGCGCGGCTCTCGGCCCTCACCGCACCGGTCCCCCACCTCGCCCCCGACGCGAACACCCTGCTGTCCGCCGCGGCCGCGGGGGACGAGGACGCCTTCGCCGCGCTGTACGACCTCCTCTCCCCCGCCGTCCACGGCACCGCCCGCGCGGTCCTGCGCGACCCGGACCTGGCGGCGGAGGTCCTCCAGGAAGTCATGCTCGAGGTCTGGCGGACCGCGCCGCGGTTCGACCCGGACCGCGGGTCCGCCCGCACCTTCGTCCTCACCCTGGCGCACCGTCGGGCGGTCGACCGGGTCCGGGCCGTCCAGGCGCAGCGCGACCGTGACCAGCGGGTCGCGGACGCCGAGCACCACATCCCGTTCGACTCGGTCGCGGAGGAGGTCGAGGACGGCATGGAGCGCACCCGCGTACGGGACTGCCTCGGCAGCCTCACCGAGACCCAGCGCGACGCCGTCGTGCTCGCCTACTACGGCGGGCGGACCTACCGCGAGGTCGCCGAGCAGCTCGGTGCGGCCCTGCCCACGGTCAAGAGCCGCATCCGCGACGGCCTGATCCGTCTACGCGACTGCCTGGGGGTGGCGTCATGACCGACGACGAGATCCGCTCCCTCCTCGCCGCCTACGCCCTCGACGCCGTGGACGCCGATGAGCGCCGGGCCGTCGAGGACCTGCTCGCCCGCGACCCGGAGGCCGCCAGGGAGCTGGACGAGCTCCGCGCCGTCACGGCCGCGATGGCCATGGCGGAAGCCCTCCCCGGCCCGCCCGACGTGCGACGCGCCGTGCTCGACGAGGTCGCCCGCACCCAGCAGGTCAGCGCCGCGGACACCCCCACCGTCAGCGCCGGCGCCCCAGGGGCAGGTACACAGGGCGCAGGCGCCCACGCGGCGCCCGTCGTGGCCGGGCGCACCCGCCCGGCCGACGACACCTCGGACCGGCCCGACCGGCGCGACGCCGAGGTGGTCCCGCTGACCGCCCGGCGCCGATCGCCCCGGGGGGCGTGGCTGGTGGCCGCGGCCGCGGCCGCCGTGGTGGCGGTGGCGGTGCCCGGTGTCGTCGCGTGGCAGCAGCACGAGCGCGCCGTGCAGGCCGAGGCCCGGACCGAGCTGCTCACCGATCTCCTCGCCGAGCCGGGAGCGACCGTCCTCTCCGGGGCGCTGACCGGGGGTGGCGACGCGGTCGCGGTCCTCACCGAGCTACGCGGCGCCGTCGTGGTCGAGGGGCTGCCCCAGCTCGATCGGGACCTCGTCTACCAGGTGTGGGCGATGCGTGACGGCACCCCGGTCGCCGCCGGTCTGCTCGGGACGGGCGGCGCGGACGCTGCCGCACTCCTCCAGGACTACCGCCCCGGTGACGGCGTCGCGTTGTCCGTGGAGCCGGCAGGTGGCAGCGAGCAGCCGACGACGACGCCGCTCGTCGTGCTCCTTCCGGGCTGACCGACGCCGGTCAGGCGGCCGCGTCCTCCTCGCGCAGCCGGACCGTGCCGCCGCGACCGGGGTGGACGCCGTGCTTGTCGGCGTAGAAGGCGCGGATGGCGTCCATGTCGGCCTTGATGTCACCGGTCAGGTGCATCGTGGGTCCCAGGCCCGCGGTCCGCGTCGGGCCGTCGACGAAGCCGAGCGTGATCGGCAGCCCGGTGGCCTGCGAGAGCCGGTAGAAACCCGACTTCCAGTGGTCCGTCCTGGACCGCGTCCCGTCCACCGCGATGACGAGCACGAAGTCCTCGGAGGACTCCGCCATCTGGACGAGACGCTGCACCAGGCCGCCGCGGGCGCCACGGTCCGTCGGGATGCCGCCCAGCGCGCGCAGGATCGGGCCCATCGGCCACCAGAACATCTCGCGCTTGATGAGGATGCGAGGGCTCACGTGGTCCGACCAGAGCACGAGCAGGGTGAGCACCCAGTCCCAGTTCGACGTGTGCGGTGCCCCGATGAAGATGCCCGTCCCGGGGGCCGAACCGACCTTCTTCCACCGCGCCCAGCGGAGCAGGGTCCGGCCGATCGCGGCGCGCACGGGGATGCGGCGGGTGGGCGTGTTCTCGGGGTCGGGCGTGGAGGTCACGCGCCATTCTCCCCCGTGACGTCCCAGGACGCGCCCACAGGGCGCACGGGCGCACCCCACCTCCGGTGGGCGGGAAGCCGCCCACCCCTGGCGCAGGGCGGACCGGAGCACCCTGCCCCTGGCGAGCGGGACCTCCGGCCCTACCCGACCCATCGCGGCCGGAGCAGCGTGGACCGCATGACTGCTCTGGTCGTCTACGAGTCCATGTACGGCAGCACGCGCGCGGTCGCCGAGGCCGTCGGCGCGGGGCTCGCCGAGGCGGACGTCCCGGCGCGGGTCGTCGAGGTCGGCGAGCTCACGCAGGAGCAGGCGGGCAACGGCCTGCCCGACGACGTGACCCTGCTCGTCGTCGGCGGCCCGACGCACGCCTTCTCGATGAGCCGCGACACCACGCGGGCCGACGCCGCGAAGGAGGCTCCCGGCGGGCACGTCATCTCCGACCGCACCGGTGTGCGGGAGTGGATCGACCACCTGCGCCTGCCCGGCCGGCTGCCCGTCGCGACGTTCGACACGAAGGTCGCCAAGCCTGTCCTGCCCGGCTCGGCGGCGCGGGCCGCGGCCAAGAGGCTGCGCGCGCTCGGGGCCCGGGAGGTCGTACCACCGCACTCCTTCAAGGTGCACGGCAAGGCCGACGGGCTCGTCGACGGCGAGCTCGACGCCGCCCGGGCGTGGGGACGCGAGCTGGGCGCGCTCAGTCGCTGAGCTGCGTGCCGCTGGGAGCACGGCCGCTGGGCGCCGTGAGCGATGGGGCGCGGCGCCCGCGTCAGACCTTCGCCAGCGCGTCGACGAGTCGGGTGACGCTCGACGTCAGCCCCCACTGCTGCGCGAGCGCGACGAGGCGCTCGTGGTCCGCGGGGGTGGCGGGCAGGGCGTCGTCGGTGTCGGCGACCGGCGCGTCCGGGGCGACGCGCACGACGGCGGGGGCGACGGCCAGGTAGTCCAGGCCCTCGGTGAGACGGCGCCGCTGCGCGGCCGTGAGGCCCGGGTCACCCTCCTCGAGCGCACGCAGGATGCCGTCCAGCGAGCCGTACCGGTGCAGCAGGGTCGCGGCGGTCTTCTCCCCGATGCCCCCGACGCCCGGCAAGCCGTCGCTGCTGTCGCCGCGCAGGGTCGCCAGGTCCGCGTAGGCGGCGCCGTCGGGCACGTCGTACCGCTCGGCCAGGCGCGCCTGGTCGACGATGTCGAGGTCCCTGATGCCGCGCGCCGTGTAGAGGACGCGGACGGGGGCGTCGTCGTCGACGAGCTGGAAGAGGTCCCGGTCACCGGTCACGACCTCGACGGGCCGTCGCTCGCCCCCAGGACGGGCGACCTCACGCGCGGTGAGGGTGCCGATGACGTCGTCGGCCTCGTAGCCCGGGGCGCCGACGCGGGCGATCCCGAAGGCCTCGAGCACCTCGACGATGACGGGGATCTGCGCGGTGAGCGCCTCGGGCACCTCCTCGGCGCCGTCGGCCGCGAGGCGGTGCTCCTTGTAGGTGGGGATCGCCTCGACGCGGAACGCAGGCCGCCAGTCGTCGTCCCAGCAGGCGACGAGGCCGTCCGGCCGCCGCGTCGAGACGAGCGTCGCGATCATGTCGAGCAGTCCACGGACCGCGTTGACCGGCGTGCCGTCGGGCGCCTTCACCGAGTCGGGCACCCCGAAGAACGCCCGGAAGTACAGGGACGCCGTGTCCAGCAGGAGCAGCGGGCGGGCGGCGGCGGGAGCGGGCATGGTCGAACGCTAGCGCCGGTGCCCGACATCCCTGCCGAACACCGAACGGAGGGGCGACACGAGCCCGCCGGATCCCGGCCGGCCCCGCGTGCGAAGAGGGACGGCACCGGGACGCACGGGTACGGCGTCGGGTCGCAGCGGGGCGACGCTAGCGGGTGGCGGCACGCCCGAGGAGCCCCTCGAGGAGGGCGGCGAGCCGCCGGAGCGCCACGGGAAACGACTCGTGCGGGAGCCGCCGTGCCTCGTCGACGAGGTGCGGCAGGTCCGCGTCGTGCAGCAGGGTGAGAAGGTCGTCGCCCTCCAGGCGCACCGCCGTCAGGCGCGGCTCCGGGTCGACCACGACGACGACGTCCAGGTCCACGCAGGCCGTCGCCGGGTCCACGGCACCGACGTCGAAGCCACTGGCCTCCTCGATGCCCGGCGCCAGCGCGGGGAACCGGTGACGGAAGTCCCCGTAGGCACAGCAGTGGACGACCGACGCCTCGCCGTCCCGCGTCCCCGGCTGGCCGGGCGCGAAGCCGTGGCGGGTCAGGACCGGGTCGAGCGCGCTGCAGACGGCGCGCGCCGCCGCGAGCTCTGCCGGAGCGCTCGGCGCGGGCGGGCCGTCGTCGTTGGGCACGTGCGCACGGGCACCGTCGCGCGGCGAGGGCGGGACGTCGTCGGTGACCATGGCGCCAGTCTCCTGCGGCGTCTGCCGATGTCCCAGGTGATTCCCGCCGACGTCCCGGGCGACTCTCGGCGCGCGCGACGGTCCGGTCCGGACCAGACTCGATGAGGTCCCACCGCCACTCCGCCCGGAGGCCACGATGACGACCGCCCCGCAGACCCCCGCCGACGACGCGTTCGAGGAGGCCCGCGGCCGGTACCGGGCCGATCAGCCGGCACTGGTGGGGCTCGCCCTGCGCCTGGAGGAGGACGGGCGGCTCGACGCCGCGGTCGACGCCCTCCGGCCGGCGGCGGACGCCCTCGTCGCGGAGCCGACCCGGCGCGACGTCCTGCTGGGCAGGGTCATGGGGCACTCGCTCCACCCGCTCCTGACCGACGTGCCGATCGGGGCGTGGGTCTCCGCGCTCACGCTCGACCTCGTCGGCGGCCGGCAGTCCCGCCCCGCGGCCCGCCGTCTCATCGGTCTCGGCATCCTCGCTGCGGTCCCGACGGCGCTCAGCGGCCTCGCCGACTGGCAGCACGCCGGACGGCGCGACCAGCGCGTGGGCGTGGTGCACGCCGCAGGCAACAGCGTGGGCCTGCTGCTCGTCGCCGCGTCGTGGCTGGCGCGGGGGCGCGGCCACCAGGGTCGCGGCGTCGCGCTCGGGCTCCTCGGCGGCGCCGCGGCCGGGTTCAGCGGCTTCCTCGGGGCGCACCTGTCGCTGGCGCGCAACGTCGCCGCACGCGACGAGGCGTTCGCCGACTCCCTGCCCGTGAGCAGCGCCGACCGCACGGGCGACGAGCTCACGGGCTGAGCACCTCCGGGACCGCCTCCGTCGCGCCCACCCCGACGTCGCGTCCTGCTCCCACTCCGCGCTCCTGATCGCGTCGTGGGCGCAGAACGCGACCACTCAGCCGTGCACGTGCGCCGGGATGCCGGTGCGCGCCTCGATCTCCTCCTCGGCCACGTCCGTGAGCCGGTCCGCCAGGTGCCGCAGCGCCCGCGCGACCGCCACCTCGTCGCCGATGAGCGGGACCGCCTGGTCACCCGGGTCGCGCCGTGCCCTGCCGACGGCGTCCAGGGGCTCCGGCCCCGCCACGAGCGTCGCCTGGGCGAGCGTCTCGCGGCCCTCGTGCGTGACGGTCACCTGCACGCGCCACGTCGAGGCGACGTCCGCGCTGACCGAGGGAGCCGGGCGCTCGCCCTCGCCGTAGTGCTCGATGTGCACGTCCGTGCCCGGGAAGACGAGCGACCGCTCCCCGGTGTCGGACCACTCGACGAGGTACGGCGGAGAGCCGTCCGGGTGCCGCACCTCGACCACCTTGCCGTCCCTGACCGCGCCGTCCACGACGCTCGAGGCCTGGACCAGCCGATCTCCCACTGACGCCTTCATCGCCGTCCTCCTCGTCCTCGACGGATGCTCGCGGATGGTGGGCGTCTCCCATCCTGCTCCTCGGGGGCCCGTTGCGGGAGGGTCGCTGGTCCCGAGAAGGCGTCCACGGCGGAGGGCGCCCGCCCGCGCAGCACCGGGTCCCCCGAGTGCCACCGCCGGCCGCCTCCGCCGCACGGCGGACGGGCTCGACGGGCACGATCGAGCCTCCTTTGCCACCATGGTGCGGCAGCGACGGCGCCGAGGCGCCGGTCGCGCCGACGGGCCGTACGGGAACGGCCACCGACCCCTGGGGACGCACCGCATGACCTTCGAACGAGGAGACCTCGCCGCCGTCCGACGCACCGTGCGCGCCTGCGCCCAGCGCGCCGGACTGGCACCGGACCGCGCGGACGACCTCGTCCTCGCCGCCAGTGAGCTCGCCGCGAACTCGGTCGACCACGGGGGCGGGCGGGGTTCCCTGCGCACGTGGCACCGCGAAGGGGCCGTGGTCGTGGAGGTCTCCGACAGCGGACGGATCCGCGACCCCCACGCGGGGACGCGCGCGCCGCACGCCGACTCCGAGCACGGCCGCGGCCTGTGGATGGCCCGTCGGCTCGCCGACCGCTTCCTGCTGCACACCGGGGCGCACGGGACGACGGCGCGCCTGGTCGCCCTGGTCTGAGAGCGACCAGTCCGTCGGCCGGTCCGAGGGCGGCCGGTCGGCCCCGGCGCGCTCGCCGGCTCGTCGGCCCAGACCGCCCGCCAGACCGCCCGTCAGGCGTCCTGCTGCGCCGCCTCGTCCATCTCGGTGACGCGGCGCTGCGGGACGGCGACCGCCACCCGCGCCACCGCCAGCAGCGACACGACGGCCGCCCCGAGGAACACCGCCGGCAGCCCGAAGGCCTCCCCGACGACGCCGCCCAGCAGGGCCCCGAGGGGGATGGAGCCGTAGCCGAGCAGCGCACCGGCGCCGCCGACCCGACCGAGCAGGTGCCGCGGGATCATCCGCTGCCGCATGGACCGCGTGACGACGTTGCCCATCATGTTCGTCAGCCCGATGAGCACCGCGGTCCCCAGCAGCACGGGCACGCTGGGGACGAGCACCGGCACGAGCAGCAGCGCCGCCTGGACGGTCCAGCACACGCGCACCACCGGCATCTCCCGCAGCCGGCGCCCCAGCCGGTCGCTGACCACCGCCCCGGCCACGGCGCCGACAGCGAGCGCGGCCGTGAGCAGACCGTAGAGCTCCGGTCGCAGGCCGACCGCCGAGTCCGGGCCGACGACCCACAGCGGGAACACCGCGAAGTACGCCGCGCTGGCGAAGTTGAGGACGGTCGCGCCGAGCAGGAGCGGGCGGACGACCGGGTGGCCGAGGAGGAACCGGAGGCCCTCGCCGATCTCCGTGCGCACCGACGACGGCGCCCCGCCGGCGTCCCGAGCGCCCCCGTCCGCGGCGCCCCCCTCGGCGGCGACGGGCCGTGAGGGACGCTCGACCCTCCCCCACAGGCCCCGCACGACGAGCAGCAGCGTCACGGCGCACAGGGCGGCCGGGACGCCGAAGAGCCAGCCCGCACCGAGCGCCACGAGCAGACCGGCGACCGGGCCGCCGAGGAAGGCGTTGGCGACCTGCTGCACCCCCATGAGCCGGGAGTTCGCGGCGTTGAGCCGGTCCCGCGCCACGACGGAGGGCACCATCGCGCCGGCCGCGGAGTCCGCGACGACCTCCGCGGCCCCGAAGGCCAGGACCAGGCCCACGAGGACGGGCAGGGTGAGCGCACCGGCGGCGGCCGTCACCGTGGCGGCCACGAGCACGAGCACGCGCGTCGCCGTCGCCACGCCGAGGAGCCGGCTGCGGTCCACCCGGTCGACGAGCACGCCCACGTGCAGGCTCAGCAGCAGCCAGGGCAGACCCGCGGCGGTCGCCACGAGGGACAGGTGCAGCGGGGAGCTGGTCAGGGTGAGCGCCAGCAGCGGGACACCGACCTGGAGGATGCCGTCGGACAGGTTCGACAGGCCGGTCGCCCCGAGCAGATGGGCGAAGCGACGGCCGAGGCCCGGCGGCGGGACGGCAGCGCTGTACGGGGTGGGGCCGGCGCCGCCGCCCGGGACGGGGCCGGCGGGGACGGCGGGCGTCGACACGGCGGGGCTGTCCGTGGCCGGGGTCTGCGTGCCCGTTCCCGGTGCTGTCGTCATGGTGCCGTCTCCACTACGCTCGCTCTGCCAAGAACTGTTTGCAAAGAACTCTCTGCAAAGGTAACTCTGCATGGCTGACGACGGCAAGGGGTCACCGGCACCCGTTCCCGGCCCGCTGGGGCCCGAGGCGCTCAAGGCCTACGCGCACCCGCTGCGCGTGCGGATCATCCGGCACCTCAACGACCACGGTGCCGCCACCGCGACGACGCTGGCGGCCGCCCTCGGGGAGAGCACCGGCCAGACCAGCTACCACCTGCGGCAGCTGGAGCGGCACGGCCTCGTGGAGGAGGACACCGCGCGCGGGACCGGGCGGGAGCGGTGGTGGCGCTCCCGGTCGATCGAGATCGGCCCCGACCTCCTCGAGGACCCCACCACCGCGCCGGCGATGCGCTTCCTCTTCGACCGGATGATCGACGACCGCGCCGCCACGCTCCGCCGCCTGCTCGCGCGGGAACGACTCCCCGAGCAGTGGCGGGACACCCTCACGAGCGAGGCCACCCTGCGGATCGACGGCGACGAGATGACCGAGCTCAACGCGGCGCTGCAGGCGGCGCTCGAGCCCTTCGTCGAGCGGAGCCGCGCCCGCCGGGACGACCCCCGATGGCGGGCCCGGCCCCGCGTGCGCGTCTACATCGACAGCTTCCCCCTGCTGGACGACTGAGGAGAGACCCAGGAAGGGACCGGCTCAGGCCGCCGGCCGCCCCGACACGACGCCGAGCTCGGTCACCAGGTGCAGGAACGCGCGGGCGTACGGGTTGTCGCCGACGGCGCGCTCGACCTCCGCCCAGTCGATCTGCTCGCGCAGCGCCCGCGCGTTGGGCAGCAGGCGGGCGAAGTCGCAGTAGTGCTCGCCCAGGACGCGTAGCTGGCCGGCGAGGACGTCGGTGGCGCTGAGCACCGGCATCCGCACGGCGAGGACCTCGATGGTGTCGGCCCGCTCGAAGATCGCCGGGTCCACCGGCTGGCCGCACATCCGGAAGAGGACGTCGATGAGGGCGTCGTGGTGGTACGCCTTGAACAGCCAGTTCTCCGCCGGGTCCCGCACGTCCAGGCCAGCGGCGGCGATCGCCTCCCGGGCCGTGTCGACGTCCTCCTCGAGGATGACGAAGTCGGCGTCGTGCTGCGGCTCGGGCGCTCCACGCGCCCACGCGGCGTAGCCCCCGCACAGCGCGAAGGGGATCCCCGCGTCGCCCAGGGCGACGGCGGCCATGCGGAGCCCGTCGTGCAGCTCCTCCCGGCCCTGGTGCGAGACGGACATCGTCGACATGGGGACGGTCTACACGACGACTCGCGCCCCCGCAGGTCGAGCGGGAGGATCGGGGCGATGCGGCTGGCGACCTTCAACATCCTGCACGGGCGGTCCCCCGGCGACGACACCGTCGACCTCGACCGCCTCGCCGCCGGCGTCCGCCGGATCGACGCCGACGTGCTCGCCCTGCAGGAGGTCGACGACGACCAGCCGCGCTCGCACCACGCCGACCTCACCGCCGTCGCCGCAGCCGCGATGGGCGCGGTCGACCACCGGTTCGCGGCGACCCTCGTCGGGACGCCGGACGTGTGGTCCGCCGCCACCGGTGAGGACGAGCCCGACGGCGGCCGCTACGGCATCGCGCTGCTGAGCCGCTTCCCCGTCGAACGCTGGCGGGCCGTGCGCCTGCCCCTCCTGGAGCGCCCGGTCCCGGTGCGCTTCCCCGGGCACACGAACCCGGTCATGGTCACCGACGAGCCGCGGGCGGCCCTCGTCGCGGACGTCCGCACGCCCGACGGCGTCCTCACCGTCGCCGGCACCCACCTGACGTTCATCCCCTCGTGGAACGACCGGCAGCTCGTCCGGCTCGCGCGGGAGGTGGTCGACCCGACGTCCGACGGCGACCGTCCCGCCGTGCTGATGGGCGACCTCAACCTCCACCCGCCCCACCCCGAGCGGCTGACGCGCTGGAGGGCCCTGGCCGCGGGCGCGACGTTCCCCGCGCACGCCCCGACCGAGCAGCTGGACCACGTCCTGGCCCGCGGGCCCGTTCGCGCGACGGGACCGGCGAGCAGCCTGGACCTCGGCCTGTCCGACCACCGCGCGCTCGTCGTGGACGTCGCGCTCGGCTGACGGCCACCCGTCCGGCGGGGGCGGGCGGCGTCGCCGTCAGGCAGCGGTGCTCGCGTGCTCCGCGACGATCTGCCGGACGCGACCGCCGCTGAGGGTCTCCTCCGCGAGCAGCGCCTCGGCCAGCGCGTCGAGCGTCCCGGCGTGCCGGGCGACCAGCCGCGTGGCCTCCTCGTGCGCCTCCCGCAGCAGGCGATCGGCCTCCGCGTGGGCGCGCGCGGCGACCGCCCCGCCGACGCGCAGGGTCTCGTCGTCGAGCTGGGCGTACCCGAAGCCGGTCATGCCGTACTTCGTCACCATGGCCGTGGCCAGGTTCGTCGCGTGCTGCAGGTCGCCCATCGCCCCCTGGGTGTACTCGCCGTCCATGAGCCGCTCCTCCGCGGCCCGCCCGGCCATCGCCACGACGAGCTGGGCGAGGGCCTTGCGGCGCGGCAGGAAGACGTCGTCGTTGCCGCTCATCCACGTGACACCGCCGGCCGGGCCGCGCGGCACGATCGTCACCGAGACGGGGTCGTCGGCGTCCGGCAGCAGGGCGGCGGCGAGGGTGTGGCCGGCCTCGTGCCAGGCGGTGACACGACGGTCGAAGTCCGTGACCAGCGCCGACGTGCGGGCGCGGCCCATGGCGACCGTCGCGACGGCGGCCTGGAAGCAGCTCTCGTCCACGACGTCCTGCCCACGGCGCGCGGCCTCCATGCACGCCTCGTTGACGACCTGCGCGAGGTCGGCGCCGGACATGCCGGGCGTCTGCCGCGCGAGCCCCACGAGGTCGACGTCGCCGGAGACCGGACGGTGCCGCGTGTGGACCTCGAGGATCAGGGTCCGGCCACGGCGGTCCGGGTTGGGCACCTGCACCTGGCGGTCCAGCCGACCCGGGCGGGTCAGCGCCGGGTCCAGGACGTCCGCGCGGTTCGTGGCGGCGAGGACGACGACGCCGGAGCCGGCGAACCCGTCCATCTCGTTGAGCAGGGAGATGAGGGTGTTCTCCCGCTCGCCGTCCGAGGCGTTGGCCCCGGCCCCGCCACGCGCGCGGCCCACGGCGTCGATCTCGTCGATGAAGACGATGGCGCGCTCGGCCTTGCGGGCCTCCCCGAAGAGGTCCCGCACGCGGCGGGCGCCGACGCCGACGAACGTCTCCACGAAGTCCGATCCGGCCAGGGCGAAGAACGGCACGCCCGCCTCCCCCGCCACCGCACGAGCCAGGAGCGTCTTGCCCGTACCGGGCGGGCCGACGAGCAGCGCTCCCCGCGGTCGCCGGGCGCCGACGGCCTCGAAGCGCTCGGGCTCGCGCAGGAACTGCACCATCTCCCGGAGCTGGTCGACGGCCTCGTCCGCGCCGGCCACGTCGGCGAAGGTCACGTCGGGCACCTCGCCGGACTCCAGCGCCTTCTTCTTCGCGCCGGCGCCGATGGCGCCCGGCCCGGCCTTGCGCACGACCCACACGACGACGGCGAGCAGGACGAGCAGCGGGATGAGGGTGCGGGTCAGCTCCGTGGTCAGCCGTGATCCCGACTCGGTCACGAGCGGGACGTCGGCCGCGACCAGCGCGTCGGTGACCTCGTCCGCGTAGGCGGCGGGGTAGCGCGTCTGCACCTGCTCGCCGTCGGCCAGCTCGAGGGTGACGGTGGCGGTCCGGTCGCGCACGGTCGCGCCGACGACCTCGCCGGCCTCGATCGTGCCGAGCGCCTCGGTGAGCGTCACGGTGACCACCGGCTCGCGCTCGATCAGCACCGCCGTCGTGACGGCGCCGAGCACGCCCACGGTCGCGACCACGGCCGCGACCAGCACCTGCCGGCGGCTGGGCCGCGGGCCGAAGCGGGTCGGCGGACGGCCGGCGCCGTCGGCCTGCCCGCCCGGCGGGACGTCGCCGGTCCGGTCCGGGCCGGCTCCGTGGCTGCCCCCGCCGTGGACCGACGGGGGGACGGGCGGCGTGGGAGCGGGCGGGGCCGGCGGCGCGGAGGTGACCTCCGACCGGGTGGGCACGGCCGAGGACGACGGGGCGGCGGCAGGGGGCACGGCGGCGTGACCCGTGGGCTCGTGAGGCGTCACCCAGGGAGTATCGGCGCGTCCGGGCGGAGGGCTGAGTGGGTGGACCGTGAGCATCTTCGTCAGCGTGTGAGGATCTCGTGAACGCGGGGCGTGGTGGACCTCACACCAGTGACCTTCGTCCTCCTCGTGCGCGGTCGGGCCCCGGTAGCGCACACTCATGGGATCACCAGTCGCCCACGAGAGAGAGGGGTGAACCGCATGTCCGAGCAGACGACCCGCCAGGGTGCCGAGCAGGACGAGATCGTCGTCACCTCGGTGAGCAACCCGCGGCGCGTGCGGCTCTGACGCCGACGTCATCGCACAGCACCGGTCGAGCCCCCGTCCGCCGGGCGGGGGCTCGCGTGCGTCGGTGGACCGCGTGCGTCGGGGGGCGGCGTGCCTCAGAGGAGGTCGCCGTGGTGGCCACCGTGCTCGCCGTGGCCGTGGCGCGCCAGGCGCGCGGACCCCGGCACGCGACACTCGAGCACCGGGTAGGAGCCGAACTCCGCGCGCAGCCCCGGGGCGTCCGCGAGCGCCTGGCCGGCCTG